>CAIMPQ010000176.1 GCA_903843315.1 uncultured beta proteobacterium | reverse complement strand
TGCTTCACAAGCCCAAAGTTAATCTTTGGCGAATTCATTTATTGAGCATCTTGTTTGGGAAGGGTTTTCTGCGGAGACCGAACGCTCTCTATTAAGGCTTCTGCTACCAGCTCACCAGAACGTAAGCCATCCTCATGAAAGCCAAAGCCAGTCCAGGCACCGCAATACCATATAGAGGATAGGCCTTGAATGAGTGGCAATTCTTTTTGCGCTCGAATGGCGCTCATATCAAAGACAGGATGTGAATAATGAATTTCTTGATGAATCAGCTTGGAGTCTGGCTCTGTAGCCGGATTTAGACTAACGATAATTGGCATATCTTTAAGCAGCTCAGGAAGTGGCTGCAGTCGGTTGATCAGGTAGTTGACGCTGACATGCTGTTTTGAAGAGAGCTTCATGCCTGATTTAGCAGTGTAGTTCCAGGCTGCCCAACAGCGTTTTTCATTGGGTAAAAAATGGACATCAGTATGAAGAATTGCACGATTCTTTTGATAAGGAATCGCTGCCAAAATATTTCTGGCCTGTTGATTAATCCCATGAACCAGGTTAAGCGTTTGATCGCTATGGCAGGCCATGACAATTTCGTCAAAAAATGCCGAGCCAGCTTGAGTAATCAGCTCAACTTGAGATGTCCCATCTTGAGGGGCATTAATGCGCTGCACTGCCTCGCGAATAATCTTGACCTGATGAGGTTCAAGGGCTGCCAGAATGCGCTTAACGTATTCCCGTGAACCGCCTTGAATAGTGAGCCATTGAGGACGGTTTTGGATCTGCAATAAACCATGGTTGTGACAAAAGCGGACCATCGTTTGAATCGGGAACTCCAGCATTTGCTCTACCGAACAAGACCAGATCGCACCAATCATTGGGAGGAAATAATTTTCTCTAAAGCTTTGACTTAGGCGGTTTCGGTCTAGGAAGTGAGCAATGCTTTCATTAGGCTCTTTATAAAGATGGCCGGCATCAATTTGCTGTTTAGCTAGCTTAGTAGCTAGATGATTGAAACGCAAAATGTCGTAAGCCATTCGCCAAAAGGACGGTGATAGCAGATTAGACCTCTGGCCAAAGAATGAGTTGATATCGTTTCCAGCCCATTCAATATTTTTACCCCCTTGATTTTTCTCTGAAGTATCAATTGACACTGAGAAAGACATTTCAGAGGGGGCTATAGGAGCTTGAATTTCTTCAAAGAGCCGAACTAGGCGGGGATAGGTTTTGCGATTGAAAACCAAAAATCCGGTGTCCACCCCGTGCGTGATTTTCTGCCCATTCAGCTCGCAGCTGAAATCAACGGTATTGCTATGGCCACCAATATGATTGCCCGACTCGTATATGGTGATGTCGAATTCAGGATGCTGTCTTAGGGCATAGGCGCAGCCAAGCCCAGATATACCGGCCCCAATAATCGCAATACGTTTTTTTATCACTGGGATTTTTCTCCCAAGAGCTTCTCAATTTCACTAGTGAGGCTGTTACTAGTTGGTTTGGTCATGCTACCGTAGGAGTCAATGACATTCCCATTACGGTCAATCAGATATTTATAGAAGTTCCATTTTGGTGTTGTGCCAGTTTTAGCAATCAACATCTTAAAGAGGGGGTTAGGGTTATTTCCCGAGACGGAACTCTTTGCAAACATCGGGAATTTCACGTCATAGGTATTTTTACAAAAATCAGCAATTTCTTTATTACTTCCAGGTTCTTGTTGGCCAAAATCATTTGAGGGAAATCCCAAAACTACGAAGCCCTGATCTTTGTATTTCGCATAGACCTTTTCAAGACCTTCATATTGGCTAGTAAAGCCACAAAAGCTGGCGGTATTCACAACGAGGATCACTTTACCCTGGTATTGGCAGAGATTTTGAGGTGCCTCATCCTGCAGACGGGGGAAAGTCTGGGATAGCAGGGGGCTACAGCTAGGCGCCGCATTGACAACTTGCGCACCAGATAGAAAGGCAAGCAGGGTAAAAACCCAAGTAATTACTCGGCGGGTTATCTCGTGGGGCATAAAGCGCCTTCTTTTATTGAATTGTTAGTGCTTCAAGTCTAAGACATTCTGGGTAATATCGCTGGACTGTGCCTAATGCCATTAATATTGAGCCATGAGTTCTTTATCCCCACCTTCTTTTGAATCTAAAGTTTGCCCTTTGGATCAGCTTACAGTCCGTCTTGCAAAGCTTCCAAGACCTTTGGTATTTACTAATGGGGTGTTCGATATCTTGCACCGTGGACATGCCAGCTATTTAGCTCAAGCGCGCGCTCTCGGTGGAAGCTTAGTGGTTGGCGTGAATTCAGATGCTTCAGTAAAAATGCTGGGCAAAGGCGATGACAGACCAATCAACTCAGAGGCTGATCGTCAGGCCCTACTAGCTGCTCTTGAGAGTGTTGATATGACAGTGCTCTTTACTGAACAAACTCCAGTCAACTTGATTGAGCAAATTCGCCCGGACATTTATGTCAAAGGCGGTGATTATGAAATTGATGCCTTGGCAGAAGCGCATTTAGTCAAAAGTTGGGGAGGCAAAGCGGTTGCCATTCCATTTCTTTATGAGCGTTCCACCACAAGCCTGCTGGGCAAGATCCGTTCTTAAAGGTTCTGCAATAACCAGGCCCAAATGCCTCGGAGAACCAAGCCCTCAGTGGATTCAATGACGATTGAACCTGCTGCCGGAGAACGATGCATCTCATTTACCAAAATATTGGCGTTACCCCCATCGATCCAAACTCTTTCAACTGGATGATTCATTTCTTTTGCTAATTGAATGGCATATTGGATCGCACCAACTTGAGCAGCGTCGCACCCACCAATAATGGCATCATTGGTAGATAAGCCAAAGTCTTGATTGAGATCACCACGGACAGCCAGAGGTAGTTGTGCAGTATTCCCTTCTAGGCTTCTCTGCATCAGTTCGAGTCCAGGTAATATCCATCCACCATAGTGCACACCATTTGAGCCAAGCAAATCAATGGTCGTGGCCGTTCCAGCATTAATGATTAAGGTGTTGGTACTTGATAGGGCGCGTGCGCCAATGACGGCAGCCCATCGGTCTGAGCCTAGCTGACTAGGATCTTGATAAAGGGTGCGAACGCCGGCGTGTTCCGTGTTGCCACTGAGCTGTTTCCAGGAAACATCACTCCATTGTGGAAAAAGGGATTTGAGATTTTCAATAGCGTCTTTGCCAGCCACGCAACTAAAGCCAATGACATCTGGCTTGGGCAGAGTTTTGGCGATGTAATCGGCCAGCTCTGCTCTATGTTCAGGGGACGTTAAAGATTTACTACTAATGGATCCAGAGTAGGCCCACAACTTTTTTTGCCGATCTGATGGCTGTTGCGACGATTCAACCGCAGCCCATTTGAGGCGCGTATTGCCAACGTCAAATAATAAGTAAAGACTCATGATTGAACTCTTAAAGAAACATCGCCAGCATGAATGGCAATCGTTGTATTTTCTTGCTGCAATAGTAGTGCACCGGTGTGGTCTATGCCTTTTGCAACGCCATATAGCGGATCCTGGCCTGTGCCAGAGATGCATACAGCTTGATCTTTATAGGCATCCCACTTCTTCCATTGAGCTTCAAAAAGGTCGAAGCCATGGCGATCAAATTCGTTCAGGTGATGCTCTAGAGCAGAAACGATTTTTAGCCAAAGGTATTCCATATCAGGAAACTTTGATGGTGGTTGCAGCACTTGATCAAGCGAAGCAATTTTCAATCCAGTCAGATTACTTAAGCTAGCTTCAATTGCATTGGCATTGCGCAAGTTAATCCCGATACCAATAATCATCCAAGTGGGTTCGCTTGATTTTGCTTGACCCCCTTCTATCAAAATGCCTCCAAGCTTAGATCCATTCAATAGTAAGTCGTTAGGCCACTTTAGCCGCATGCCCCTTTCGTGTAACACTTCTTCATCCAGTCCACAGGCTTGTGCGATGCCAGAAATAACCGCTAATCCGACTAGTAGGCTCAATCCAGTAAGTTCGGCTGGACTTCTTTTAAATGGAAAGGCCAGGGAAAAGCAGATTGAGTCTTCTGGGTTGGCGAGCCATGTACGCCCAGCCCGGCCCTTACCGGCAGTTTGTTTGTGGGCGATGCGGGCGATTGGATCAATGAGCTGCCCAGCCCGCCAGCGCTCCAAAAGGTCATCATTGGTAGATCTAGTTTCGGCAACACGTTCAAGGATGCAATTGGCAGTCATTTCGCCATTGTAGAAAGGTCTGACCTAGAATTGTGGGATGGATCAAAAAGATCAGCGTCCCCACAAGTTTGTTTGGCCTCTTCAGGCCATGCCACTTGCCCGCGCTATGAGTCTGAGCTATGCGCTCTTGATCATTTACGTGAGCCTGAATCCCTTTGATTTTGATTTTCGTAATGGGATATCAGCCGCAGCCTGGTTAGATGCCCCTTTACCCCGTTTTATTACGCTATTTGATGTTTCTGTCAACATTCTGGCCTATATTCCATTTGGATTTCTATTGGTTTTTGCTGCCTATCCACGTTGGCGTAATTTTGTAGCCCTCAGCATCGCTATTGGACTTAGTGCTTTATTGGCATTTAGTGTGGAAACCTTGCAATCTTGGTTGCCTACCCGTATTCCCAGCTCGATGGACTGGTGGGCCAATGTATTTGGAGGCTTATTGGGCGGATTGCTCGCTATTCCACTAGGCCCACAATGGTTGTCAGGCAGTGCTATTCGCCGCCGTTTTGATCAGTGGTTTGGCTTAAATTGGGCTGCGTGCGCTCTTTTCTTATTATTTCCCTGGTCGCAAATTTATCCTCAAAGTTCTTGGCTTGGCACGGGTGTATGGGGACATGCCATTTTTGGTTCAATTGATTGGGGGACGCTGGTTATCAATCAAGTAGTGCAAGAGACATTCATCACGGCGCTTTGTTGGCTTGGTGTTGCCTTGCTGCTTTCATTGGGCTTAAGGACAAAGGCCCCTCAATGGCGGATCTTAAATGGACTACTCTGCTTAACTGTAGTGATGAAGACTTTCTTTACTGCACTCCAATTTGGCGGGGAATTCAGTTTGATATGGCTGACCGCCGGAGCGTTATGGGGAATGGTGCTGGCCAGCATCTCATTGCGGTGGGCCTTGAGATTGAGGCAAAGAACTAAGTTTTGGATGGCGCTATTTTGTTTGATCGTTGTCACTGTTGCGATCAATGTGCTGCCCGATAACCCCTATTTCATTATGAATTTACGCCATTGGCATCAAGGCCGCTTATTGCACTTCAACGAGTTGATGCAATGGGTTTCAGTGGTATGGTTACCTATTGCATTGATTTGGATGTTCCAAAACCATACCGTAGAAATTAAACCAAAGCATTGACGAATATAATTTTTTTATGAGCTTTTCACATCACCTATTTTTTTGTTTAAATCAGCGTAGCAATGGCGAAGATTGTTGCGATCGCCATAATGCATTTGCATTATTTGAATATGCAAAAAAAAGAGTTAAAGAACTTGGTCTTGCTGGCTCCGGGAAGGTTCGCGTTAACAAAGCGGGGTGTTTAGATCATTGTGCCGATGGCCCAGTAATGGTGATTTATCCTGATGGTATTTGGTACACCATGGTAGATCAAGAGGATGTTGAAGAAATTATTCAGTCCCATTTAATTGAAGGACGTCCAGTAGAGCGTCTGCAGTTGGCATAGTGTTTTATTGTTGAAAGTTTTCTCATGAATAGCCGTACCAAAGTAATTCAGATTGATGGCATTGTTGGCTTAATGGAAATATCCATTGACCTTCCAGATGAATTAAAAAATGATCCTTCATTTGTGGTTCGTGGCTTAGCTTTAGTCGCGCATCCACACCCGCTCATGGGCGGCACAATGGATAACAAAGTTGCCCAGACTATGGCCCGTGCTTTTAATCAACTTGGTTACGTAAGCGTCCGCCCTAATTTTCGTGGTGTGGGTGGCACCGCAGGGGT
>CAIMPQ010000175.1 GCA_903843315.1 uncultured beta proteobacterium | reverse complement strand
ATTAGTCGGTATCACTGGCGATAACTACGTACAAGTGATTGATTGGAAGGCGCGTAAGGAAGTAAAGCGCATCCCGACAGGTAAGGGCGCCCATAACTTCCGGCCCCTGGGCGATAAGAAGCATGTATTTGTCAGCAACCGAATTGCTTCCACTATTAGTCTGATCAATATGCAGACTTTAGAAAAAGAGGGTGATATCACTGGCCTGCCAGCGGGTCCAGACGATATGGAAATCACCCCTGACGGTAAAACCATGTGGGTTACCTTTAGATTCTCCAAAAAAGTGGGCGTGATTGACATACCGTCCATGAAACTCATGACAGTCATCCCTGTAGGCAAGTCACCCCATGGCGTATTCTTTTATCCTAGAGCCTCTTGGGAATAAAGATTCAGCATGAAGTGCAAACAACTCATCCATCTAACAGCCGCGCTACTGCTCGGCTGTTTTGCTTTTGGCATTAGCGCGCAATCTAGCTGCAATAAAACGGTTTACCTGAGCTTTGATACAGGCAATATGTCTGTTGCAAATAAGGTCTCTGAGATTCTGAAGCGCCAAGATGTGAAAGCGACCTTCTTCTTGTCTAATGAGAAAACGTATCGTGGTGATTTTGCGTTAGATGATTCTTGGAAGACTTACTGGCAAGACCGGGCTAAAGAAGGGCACCATTTTGGCAGTCATACCTATGATCATACCTATTTTGTAAAAGATGGGCCTAAAGGGGAAGTCTTTGAGAAACCCCAGTTTGGTCCTAAAGCGGGAATGACACTTCTGTATAACGAGGCGGCGATGTGCAAAGAAATTCGCAAGGTAGATCAGCGCTTTCAGGAGTTAACTAATCAGCCATTAGAAAGAATCTGGCGCGCTCCCGGTGGCAAAACTTCCCAAGCCCTCGTCCGCATGGGGGATATGTGCGGATATCAACATATTGGATGGGCGCCAGCTGGCTTTTTGGGCGATGAATTGAATTCTGACAGGCACCCGAATCACCTGCTCTTGGATAAAGCGAGTCGGGATATCAAAGATGGTGATATCACCATGGCTCACTTGGGTATTTGGTCCAGAAAGGATCCCTGGGCACCCGCCGTTTTAGAGCAATTGATTGTGAACCTGAAAAATCGGGGCTTTTGCTTTGGCTTATTACCTAAAGCACCCATCGCCCCCAAAGTTTCCCCAATTCAGTCAAAATAAAGCATGAACTTGAACTCAATCACTTCATCTCTCTCGAGCGCCTATGGGAGTATTCAGGAATTTATCTTTGCCAATCTGGTTGGCCCTCTCTTGTATCAATTAGATTTGATGTCATGGGCGGAAGATGTATTCGATGGCATCGATTGGTTTTTATTTGGTTGCATTCAGATTGGGTTGATTGTTGTTGTGCTCAGAACGTGGGAGCGGCTTACTCCAGCAGAAACCCAAGAGCGCTTTGCGAAAGCAAGTAGGGCAGATGTCTTCTACACCCTGTTTCATCGCCTAGGCATTTTTCATGGATTGATTTTTATTGCACTGTCTGGATTCTTTTTTGAAATCGATTCCATCTTGCATGATTTTCGTTTTGATCGTTTCAACGTGGAATCATGGTGGCCCGGCGTTAGCTCAATTCCAGTAGTGAGTTTCTTGATCTACTTGGTTCTGCTGGACTTTGTTGAGTATCTCTACCATCGCGCCTCACATACCTTTAACTGGTGGTGGCAATTACATGCGCTACACCATAGTCAAACAGTGATGACTGCTTGGTCAGATAATCGCAATCATATTTTGGATGACATCCTGCGAGCAGTAGTGATGGCCTTCTTTGCACTGCTGTTTGGAGTATCTCCAGGCCAGTTCATTATGCTGATTGCATTGAGTCAGTTTATTCAGAGTTGGCAACATGCCAATATCAAAGCCCATTTAGGTGGCGCTAAGTATTTCTTAATATCTCCGCTCTATCACCGCATGCACCATGCGGTGGGTTATGGACATGAAGCTATCGGGAAGCCTGGCGTTCTCGGCGGTTGTAATTTTGGAATTTTATTTCCCTGGTGGGATATGGTGTTTAGAACGGCTATTTTCCCTAAAGAGGTCTATCCTACGGGGGTGAGAAATTACACTGTTTCACAAAATATTCTCGCTCAGCAATGGCAGGGTCTTGTGAATGCAGTCAAAGAGTTAATGCCAAAGTAAACATACGTGGGCTAATGTCCAAGGTGTGAAGGAGGATTTATGGTTGGATTGCAGCAGGTATTTAAATCATTTGGTTTGGCATTGGTAGGAACCATGCATCCAAGAATGCTATGGCTTAGCTTACGACCATTTTTGATTGTTTCCATTTTATGGGGCTGCCTGATCTGGCTCACCTGGACTCCCGCATTAGTAGTGCTGAGTGAGTTTCTGACCAACTCATTGTTTACGAATTGGATTCAAGAGGGCTTAATCTGGGCTGGCTTTGAAAACGCCAGAGCCTGGATTGCGCCATTATTTTTTGTCATGCTCATCATTCCCCTGATCACGATTAGCTTGCTGGTATTGATTGCTTTTTCCACTGTGCCTGCTATTGTCAGCATTGTGGT
>CAIMPQ010000174.1 GCA_903843315.1 uncultured beta proteobacterium | reverse complement strand
CCGCCAATGATTTGGCCGTTCTCGGTAAGGGCAATACTATGGGCATGACCTTGTTCGTGAAGGGTTGTGTAGGCATCCATGATTTCATGGGTTATCCAGGTGCCATCTTGATCTTTGCGTTTACTAGTAGCACATGCCCGAACGATAGAGCTAAAGTCTTGATCTACCAGAATTTGGGATTGGGCATCTTGGCAAAAATGACGAATACTTTTTTGTAGTGAGTCGCTGCATTTAAATTCACCTGGCTTTAACACCATGCGTGGGTCTGGTGACCACCACAAGATAGGTTGATTATCTGAGTACCAAGGAAAAATACCTAGTTGATAGGCGCTAGCGAGTTGGCCAGGATATATTTGTTCACTTACAGCAATGAGACCAGGCACGCTGGGATCAGGATCGGCATCAATAAGGGGGTTTGGAAAGGAGTCATGAGGTCCTAACCAAGAGATCTGACTCATGGATGACTCGCTAAATTCTCTCGGAAGGTAGGACATCTCGGCTGCGGACATGAAATTCTTTTCCAGACTCTAAAAGCCCGGCAGCCCGGTCTGCAAAAAACCATTCTAAGGTTTGCTTGACCGTAGGGAAGGCTAACTCATCCCAAGGAATTTCGTGCTCATAAAATAAGGCAACTTCAAGACTTTCCTCACCAGCAGAAAAATCAGGCGAGTGCATCGTTGCTAAATAGAAAAGATGCACTTGCTCAGCATGAGGAACATTTAGCAAGGAATAGAGTGGACCAATCTCCACTTGAGCGCCCGCTTCTTCAAGTGTTTCTCTAACAGCACCATGACTAGTGCTTTCACCTAACTCCATAAAGCCAGCGGGGAGAGTCCAATAGCCATGACGAGGCTCAATCGCTCGACGACACAGCAAAATTTGTTTGTCGTAAACCGGAATGCTGCCCACCACGTTACGGGGATTTTGATAATGAATGCTACCGCAGGCTTCGCAAACATGACGCTCTCGGGAGTCGTCTGCCGGAATCTTGATTGTCAATACGGAGGCGCAGTTTGGACAATACTTCATACTGACTTTCTAAAAATGGGCTTTGATTGCGCCACGTAGGGCATTACTAAGAATAATCTCTTCTGCCATGGCAACCTCATTAATAGTCAGGTTGGCTTCGCGGGCATTCATCTTGGGGTCAGCCAGCAGAGCTGCACGCATGACTCCCGGCAGTAGGCCCGCAGTTACAGGTGGGGTAAGCCACTCTAAGCTGCCTTCAGGTTTAACAAAAATGCTGGTTCTACCACCTTCGGTAACAAAGCCTTGCTCATTGGTAAATAGGGCGTCAAAGCCACCTAGCTTCACCGCTGCCTGCCACGCACGATCATAAAGGCTCCGATGACTAATCTTGTGCCGCAATAAAGCATCCCCAGAAAACATACCGACATCTTCTGAAAGAATTTCTTTTGCCCAAAAGAGTTTGACAGGCTCGGTTAGCGGTTCAAGTACCCCAGTGTTTACAGAAAACGTTCCGTTTGGAGCGAGATCCAGTCTTAATCTAAACAGTAAATTCGCATCGAGTGAGGTACAGGCATTGCCAATCATCGCTTTGGCTGTCGATGGATCAAAAGCAATTCCTAAGGCAAGGGCAGATGCTTGCATACGTTCTAGATGTGCAGCAAGTCGTTGGGGTTTCGCATGCTGAATGGCAATCGTCTCAAAAATACCTGTAGTGCTAGGTAAATTCATTAAAAAGGCTGATTTGATATGACATTCACGCCACTCTTGTTGAAAATCGGAATCAATCGTGATACCCGCACCCACTCCCAAGGTAAAGCTGGAGGCATGCGACTGAACATTCTCTTGGATTTCCACGGTACGAATCGGAACACTGAAAGCAAAATCCCCATTGGGATCGAGCCACCCTAGGGCGCCACAGTAATAACCCCGTTCTTCAGTTTCGAGCTCCTGAATAATTTCCATACTGCGTTTCTTAGGGGCGCCGGTAATTGAGCCGCAGGGAAATACGGCATTGAGAATATCGAATAAGGAGGTGTTAGGCTTAGCCTGACCTTGCACGGTTGAAGTCATTTGCAAAACATCACCATGTCTTGCAACTTCAAATAAATGAGGAACTATCACGGTGCCGGGCAAAGAGACCCGACTCAAATCATTGCGCAAGAGATCAACAATCATGACATTCTCTGCTTGATTTTTTGGATCCTTTGATAGGTCAGTAGCAGCTTCCAATAGGGCGCTAGCAGTACCTTTCATTGGCATTGCCTTTAAGGTGTCACCCTCGCGAGCAATAAAGAGCTCTGGAGATTGGGAGAGTAAATAAGTATTCCCATCTTCAATATAGGCGCCAAACCTACCTGGTTGACGATCACGTAAACGGCTATATAAAGCTAGAGGAGAGCCGTATGTTTTTCCCTTGAGGCGATAGGTGTGATTGATTTGATAGCTATCCCCACTGCGAATGTATTCCTGAATCGCTGCAATATCGGTAGAAAATTGCGCTTCATCTATGGACTCAACAATATCGAGTACACCAGCCAGCCTGTGATTTTCTGCAAGCCCCTCTAGGCGAGCAGAAATCATCGCATCCACCTCTGGTTTAGAAAGCTTACTAAAGTTTTTGAATGACCATGCCTCTACCAGTGGGTGAGTCAGAGAGTTATCCAGCTGGTGAGGCAGTTTATGAATGGCTCTACCAAGTTCATAAGCGAAGGCTGCAACTACCCATTCACCTCGACCAAGTGCATTGGAGATTTCTTCTAAACAGCTTTGGGTGGAGAGAAGATCAAGGGCATTATCTCCACTGGGAGAGACTCGCCAGTAGTGAAGGGGGTTTTCATAAAGGCGACTTGAAGGTTTAGCCGTCGTACTTTGCGCGTCGTCGAGCAAAATCATCGCGGCTAACCTAATTAGATGGGGGATTGTCAGATTACTTTAAGAGGGTGGCAGATTCGATTGTCACTGTCTTGCTGGGTACGTCACCCATTCTGCCCATCCGTGGCACGGATGCAACCATCGTAGGCACTTTGCGGATCGCATCAATCGTTTGTGTCCCAGAAATCACTTTCCCAAAAACGGTATAGCCATTACCCATCGCATTGGGATAGTCCAAGGCTTGGTTATCTTTGACGTTAATAAAAAATTGCGAGGTAGCTGAATCAGGATCAGAGGTACGAGCCATAGCAATTGTGTAAGTATTGTTTTTCAAACCATTAGTAGCTTCAGAAACAACTGGACCATCTGTTGGCTTTTGCGATAAATCAGGAGTAAAACCACCCCCTTGAATCATGAAGCCATCAATGACGCGATGGAAGATAGTGCCGTTATAAAAACCACTTTTCACATAGTTCAGAAAGTTTGCAGTGGTTTTTGGAGCTTTTTCTGCATCAAGTTCGACCACAAAATTACCCATCGTCGTTTTAAACTCCACCTTGGGGCCCGCTATTGCTGCTTGACTAGCAAAGCAAGAGGCAATCAGAACGAGGCTGGCTAGTAGCTTGCGCATAAAAACTCCTTGAATGAAATAAATGAATACAGTTGATTGTATTGCGCAATCCCAGTAGGGATGGGATAGATTGTATTTTCTTGGCTAAGCCAAGAATAGATACAACTGCAGTATCAATTTCGACCGCAGTTGTATCGTTTGCCCACTTTATTTTGCTGGAGCTGCAGTTACTTCAATAGCGATTGCTTCAGTAAAGGTAGCGTCAACTTGATCGCCCACTTTGATCTTCTGGAGTAATGCTGGATCTTTTACTTTCAGTTCTACAGTGCGGTTTGGCCCTTTTAATGTGACCATTTGATTCTTTTGATCAACACTCATTACATTTGCTGTGAGGCTGACTTTTCTCTCAATTGCACCTGCTGGTTTGCTACCAGGTGCAGCGCGTACTGACTCTTCGGAGACGATTGGCTGACCTAACTTGCCACCATTCACTGACTTATGAAGATCTAAGGCTATTGCCTGTACATAAGTAAGAGTAACTAAATCACCCACTTTAATTTGGTCAAAATTTCTTGCTTGCGGCCCGAGTGTAAGTGCCACTTCTTTACCTTGTTGTCCAACTACTACCACGCTACGAGTCTGCTTATCAATCGACTTTACTTTGCCTTGAATTTGAACAGCATCAGCAACTGCAACTTCGCCTGGACCTTTAGCAACGATTTCTGCAGCCTTAGGGGCGCTTTGAGCAGCAGCTAACAAAGGCATTGCCAAAATAGCAGCAGCGATAGGAAGAATGATTTTTTTCATGATGCTCCTTGATGGGTAAATAAATAGAAACAAAAAGGGATACAACTTAGCTAACAAACGATACTTATCATAACTATATCTTATGTATGCGGGATCAATTTTGGGTAAAAAAGCCAAGTTAGTCTAGTCCATTGGGCACATTCCCAGCATATGCATAAGAGGCCTCCGCAAACATCCCCGGACGAGCGAGGTAATCAAGCGCCCAGTCTATCGTGTCTATCCCCCAAAAAGAGTGCCCATTTAATATTAAGGCAGGAACCCCAAAAGCACCATCCGCTTTAGCTTGATTGGTATTGGCGACTAAGGCTGCTTTAATTTCAGGAGTTTCAGGTTTTGGCGTTTCTGCAGGCAAGCCCAGATAGGTGCAAAACTCCGACCAAGAAAGGTTAGGATCTTTGCCCTCTAACCAGACGTAATCAAAGGCGCGCTCTACCATTGCCCAGTCGGCATTCTGCTCCAAGAGAAGCCGCTGCGGTGCTGTCGTCAGAAATGGATGATGCTCAGGAAAGCGGAAGGGGATACCTAATTTTTCTGCTTGCCAAACACAGAATTGATACGTATGCGGCCGCTTAACCGCAATCTCACCGGGACCCCTATTGTCTGTTGCTCTAAATAGGCCGCCCAACAAAATCGGTACGGGCTTGATATCTAATTTGTTTTCAAGACGTTGCCGTTGCTTGATATACAAGTAGGCAAATGGAGAAATAATGTCGTAGTACAAAGTAGCCGAAGTTTTTAAGCTCATCTCGAACGCATTCCCTATTTCTTTTTGGATTCTTCGTCTAGCTTACGCAAGAAAGCCATCTTTTCTTTGATTTGACCTTCAAGTCCACGCTCCACTGGCTCATACCAATGGGGATCCTTCATCCCTTCGGGTAAATAGGTTTCCCCTGCAGCATAGCCATGAGGCTCGTCATGTGCATAACGATATTCTTTACCATGACCAAGCTCTTTCATCAACTTGGTAGGCGCATTGCGTAAGTGATTAGGTACAGGTTTAGATTGATCTTGAGCAACATAAGCGCGGGCTGCATTAAATGCGTTATAGCTAGCGTTACTTTTGGAGGCTACTGCCAAATACACTACGGCTTGACCCAAGGCTAACTCGCCCTCTGGAGATCCTAGCCTTTCGAAAGTTTGTGCAGCGTCGTTAGCCAGTTGCATTGCACGCGGATCAGCGAGCCCAATATCTTCCCAGGCCATGCGAATAATGCGACGTGCCAGGTATCGAGGATCAGCCCCGCCATCAAGCATGCGGCAAAACCAATAAAGTGCTGCATCCGGATTGGAGCCCCGTACAGATTTATGTAGCGCAGAAATCTGATCATAAAAATGATCACCACCTTTATCGAAGCGACGCGCTTGTACAGTAAGGGCATTTTCAACAAAGTGTTGATCCACCATCTGAACCGGAGAGTTTGGTGTTAGTACGGCATTGCGGATTTGCTCTACCAGGTTCAATAGACGACGTGCATCACCATCCGCATTGGATATCAGGGTGTCAATAGCGGTATCTGCAAATTGCACATCGGGCAGGGCATGTTGATGCGCTCGTTCAAATAGTTGTTTCAGTTCTGCAGCCTCCAGAGACTTGAGAACATAGACCTGTGCACGAGAGAGTAAAGCGGAGTTCACTTCAAAAGAGGGGTTCTCAGTCGTCGCACCAATGAAGGTAAATAAACCTGACTCCACATGAGGGAGAAGGGCATCTTGCTGACTTTTATTAAAGCGATGAATCTCATCAACAAATAAAATTGTTTGCTTGCCATATTGAGCCATGCTTTGTTGGGCTAACTCGATCGATTCACGAATTTCTTTTACACCTGCCAATACTGCAGAGATAGCAATGAACTCGCGATCAAATGCTTTTGCAGAAAGACGTGCAAGTGTAGTTTTGCCAACACCAGGTGGCCCCCATAGAATCATGGAGTGCGGTTTGCCTGAAGCAAATGCCAGATTAAGCGGTTTGCCTGCAGCTAATAAATGGGTTTGCCCGATTACCTCTTCGATTGTTTTTGGGCGTAAAGCTTCCGCTAAGGGCGGAGGAGGCGTGCTATCGAAGAGACCGCTCATTGAATCATCATGCTTGAATGTAAAGAATGACTACAGCAGCCCAACTGAGACAGGCGGCAGCGATGTAAGTTAAGCGATTACGAATAGTCATAAAAGCAGTGCGGGCGGCATCGCTTGAAAAATAGTATTGATAGGTATTTTGATCAATATTGCGCTGAATGATTAGGGTAGATGCCAAAATCAAAAGACCCACCGGAATATAAATATGGAGTGCTAACCACGCAACCAATGCAGGGATAACACCCCAGATCCAAGCATTACGGTCAATCCAACGATCACCACTCGGTGCTTTTCCTAGGGTATGTAAGCTGGCTCCCCAATGAATCGCCCCCAAAAAAGCGGTAATTACTGCTCCATAACCTGCCAGTGATTCTGCACTTAAATAATTGAGTGGTGTGGGTGCAAGTTGCACCATGAATGCAAGCCCCACAAAAGGAATCAGACCAGCGTATGCCAGTTTACGAACTAGAGGTGGAATAGGATTCACGAGGGCTTTTTAATGGGTTGAGAGTTTAAGGGTAAAAGAGAGCTGTTTACTTATCGTAGGTGTAGACGCCACGACCGGTTTTACGACCAAGGTATCCAGCTGCAACCATTTCACGAAGGAGTGGGCAAGGACGGTACTTAGAGTCACTGAAGTTTTCAAAATACACCTCCATTACCGCTAAGCAAGTATCTAAGCCAATTAAGTCTGCCAAAGCTAGAGGACCAATGGGTTGATTGCAACCCAACTTCATGCCAGCATCGATGTCTTCAGGGCTAGCAAGTCCTTCAGATAAAACAAAGAAGGCCTCATTAATCATTGGCAACAAAATCCGATTAACTACAAAGCCTGGCGAATTCTTAACAGTGATGGGCTCTTTGCCAACGCGCTTAGCCATTTCAATAATGGCTGAATGGGTTGCATCACTCGTTTGCAAGCCACGAATCACTTCTACCAGGGCCATGAGGGGTGGGGGGTTAAAAAAGTGCATACCGATAAAGCGCGCTGGATTGGAATCTAAAGCGGCTAATTTAGTGATGGATAAAGAAGAGGTGTTGGTTGCAATGATGGTGTCTTTACTAACAATCTCATCTATTTGTTTCAATATCTTTTCTTTGATTGCTTGATTTTCAGTAGCGGCTTCAATCACTAAACCCAGACCTTTAAAATCTGCATAAGAGGTACTGCCTTTAACGCGCTTGAGTGCGGCATCTTTTGCTTCTGCAGTTAAGGTTTCTTTTTTAACGAGACGATCCAAACTCTTGCTGATTTGATCCAAGCCACGTTGTACAGCAGTTTCATTGATATCAACCATGACGACATCTAGACCGGCAACAGCGCAAACCTGCGCAATACCATTACCCATAGTGCCCGCTCCGATTACACCAACTGATTGAATCTTCATTTCATTTCCTTTTTTGATACTGAGTTGAACCAAATAACTGCTCTCTAGCCTTGTCATCATGCAAGGGTTTCCGTAATGCTGTTAATACTTCGCAACCACGCTTCACTGCTGGGCGTTCACCAACTATTGCAAACCAACGTTTGAAATAGGGATAGTCATCCAAATTGATGCCCTGATTTTTCCAGTTCCGCGTCCAAGGATAAATGGCGATATCTGCTATGGAATACGTTTTGCCGGCAATATAAGGATTATCTTTCAGTTGACTGTCCAAGACCCCGTATAGCCGTTTTGCTTCATTGGTATAGCGATTGATGGCGTATTCAATTTTCTCAGGCGCATAGAGTCGAAAGTGGTGGTTTTGCCCAAGCATAGGGCCTAATCCACCCATTTGAAACATGAGCCATTGCAAAACCTCATATTTAGCGCGGATAGTTTTGGGTAAAAACTTCCCAGTTTTGCCTGCTAAGTACAGCAAGATGGCTCCAGACTCAAAAAGATGAATTGGCTTGCCATCCGGTCCATTGGGATCGGTAATGGCAGGAATCTTATTATTGGGGCTGATTTCTAAAAACTCTGAAGCGAACTGATCGCCTGCACCAATATCAATCGGGTGGGCACTCCAATCACGGTCCAATCGATAGCCGCATTCCTCCAGCATGATGTGTACTTTGTGGCCATTGGGTGTTGGCCAGCTATAAACATCGATCACATTCGATTTATTCATGATTATCTATTTCTCTATAAAGATTGCAAACGTTGCAAAGCGTTTGACAGGGTTTGTTCTTGCTTAGCAAAGCAAAAACGAATCACACCAGATTCTGTTGCTTGGTCATAAAAAGCGGAAACGGGAATTGCGGCTACACCAACCTGAGTAGTGAGCCACTTACAAAAATCGGCTTCATTGAACTTGGCTTGGGGAATATTGAGTGCGGAATAATCCACGCACTGAAAATACGTTCCTGGACTTGGCAATAATGTAAAGCCTGTATGAGATAGGCCGGCTCGAAAAAAGTCCCGTTTCGCTTGGTAAAAAGCAGGCAGATTTAAATAATGTGAGGCATCCGTAAGATAAGAAGCTAAGCCATACTGCATGGGCGTATTGACGGTAAAGACGTTGAACTGGTGAACCTTGCGGAACTCTTTGCTGAGTGTAGGTGGGGCTGCAACGTAACCCACCTTCCAGCCGGTGACATGATAGGTTTTACCAAAACTAGAGATGAGAAAACTTCTCGCCGCTAAAAGGGGATGAGAGGCTACGCTGTAATGACTAGCGCCATCGTAGACCATATGCTCATAGACTTCATCGCTCAAGATGAGGGCTGAAGTATCTTTAACTAAGTCTGCCAATCGATCAAGATCAGTTCTTTTCCAAACCATTCCAGTTGGATTATGTGGGGTATTGATAATGATCAAGCGTGTTTTGGAATGGATTGCATTGGCTAATGCTTCCCAAGGGATTTCATAAGAAGCAACCTGGCCTTGCTCATTACGAATCACTTCCAGAGAAACAGCGATTGTTTTTCCGCCAGCCAATTCAATTGAGGGACGATAACTATCGTATGCAGGCTCAATAATGACCACTTCATCACCCGGCCTAACACATGCCAGAATGGCCGTCAGAATTCCTTGGGTACCACCAGCGGTGATGGTGATTTCAGAATCGGGATCATATTGATGGCCATATAAGCCCTTGATCTTTTGCGCAATACCATCACGCAGTTCTTTAATCCCTAACATTGGGGGATATTGATTGTGATCAGCCAGCATCGCGTCATTGACGTTAGCGATTAATTTGCGATCGCACGGAAAGTCAGGGAAGCCTTGTCCCAAGTTAATCGCTTGATGCTCAGTTGCCAGTGCAGACATCACAGTAAATACCGTTGTACCTACATTAGGAAGGCGACTCGGAAATGAGGGAGTGGTATCTGATGGATTCATGGAAAGACGGTTATGAGGCAGCTATTGCCCTTTTAGGGCAGACAAATCTGGTAGTCGCTAGAATGGTAAAAATACATATACAAATTGTGCCATGCTGATCGTACTTTCGCCCGCTAAATCCTTGGATTACAAGACTCCTGTTCAGGTCAAGACACCGACATTGCCTGAATTCGTCTCGGAATCAGCTAAGTTGATTGCAGATCTTAAAAAGTTATCCCCCCAGGACGTAGCTAAGTTAATGGGTTTATCCGATCAACTGGCTGCTTTGAATGTGGGTCGTTACCGTGACTGGTCCAAAAAATTTACCGCAGAAAACAGCAAACCGGCGATCTATGCTTTCGATGGTGATGTCTATGATGGTTTTGATGTTAAAACCCTGAATGCCAAGGATGTCGCTTTTGCTCAAGATCACATCAGGATATTGTCAGGTCTGTATGGCGCCCTAAAACCTTTGGACTTGATGCAAGCCTACCGCTTGGAGATGGGTACTACCTTCAAGAATGCGCGAGGAAAAGACTTATATGCTTTTTGGGGCAGCAGAGTAACCGATTCCTTGAAAAAGGTGCTAGAGAAGCAGAAGAAACCCGTGTTGTTGAACCTGGCTTCCGAGGAGTATTTTAAGGTGTTGCAAGCGAAAGAATTAGACTGCCCCGTGATTGCCCCGGTGTTTCAGGATGCCAAGGATGGCAAATACAAAATCATTTCTTTTTATGCAAAGCGTGCACGCGGTCTAATGGCGCGCTATGTGGTTGAAAACCGCATTACCGACCCTGCAGATTTAAAAGGGTTTAATTTGGACGGCTATCGATATTTTGCTGCAGAATCAAAGTTAGAGAAGCCCATATTTAGACGGGCGGAGAGAAAATAATGGCTGTACACCGCACTAAATCTTCACAACGCAGCTCCCCTGAAGTTGAAAAACTGGTTGCAGATGCGATTTCTTTGGCTGCTTCTGGCAGCCAAATAGAGGATCGTTTTTGGGAGGAGCGTCTGAATGTCCGATTAATGCGTTTACTAAAAAGCCAGAATCAAAATGTGATTGATGCGGCATTAGATCAAACCTTTCGCATCAACACTGTCGCCTTTGAGGTTCTCGCTGACTCCGCTGAAACCTTGGCTGAGTCACTTCAGTTGGAACATGAGGGGCAGGATTGGGATGTGTTGCTATTGGCCATGCCGATTGTTGCGCATACCCGCTATCAAATTCCTTCTGGTCCGTTGCCCACTAATATGATTGAGGCAACCGCACAGGCGTTAAATAGCGCTGTTGCTGCGCCCGATACCCGTTTGGCAATTGTGCCTTGGCTTTACAGTATTGATCAGATGCCCCATTCGCATTGTCAAACGCGGGT
>CAIMPQ010000173.1 GCA_903843315.1 uncultured beta proteobacterium | reverse complement strand
TTGAAGCTACTAGGTCTTCTGCTCCCACTCGGGTCGAACCCGTGCTCCGGAATACACGAGATGCGGATAGCTCAGGCCAACTCCTGCTACAGCTACCAAGTCTCCGTGGATGTAAAGCAGTGGCGCCTGGCGTTGCCATGGCGGCATATCTGACTCCTGATATAGATTCTTGAGCGTTTTGCGGGGGGTATTGGCTTTGATCTGGATCTTTTCGGATCCAATCCGTTCTTGCTGACTGATGAGCCCTTTTAGCTTTGCCTCTTTAACCCATTTAGCGGGCAATCCTGGCAGCTTGCTTGAACTTATCACTGCCTTGAAGACCCACTCCCCCTCTTCAGCTTTAGCAATTTGCAGCAGGCCACGCCAGAGACGAATTTTCTGTTCGTCATGGGCCCACTCTAGTTGAGCATCTGCCTTGACAGTGCTTAAGTCCTGCCACCAGGCTGCTAAGCGTTCTTGAGAAGGCATGCCAAGCCCTTGGGTCTTCAGCCAATATCTCAAGACATTATTTGCAGCTGGTAAATCTTTTTTAGCCAGCTCAAGTAGTGGCTTAAGCTGCATACCCTCTTTAACAAGAATGGTCTTACCATCTTGCGCAGCCAAACGATCAAGTAAGGCTTGCGCTTCCCCCAGCAAGGATGCGCTGCGGGCCATGTTGGCAATTGCCTCAGGCTGAATCTGTTCGAGTGCCGGCAGAATTTTTTTACGAATGGCATTGCGACGGTATTTCAGATTCTGATTACTAGGATCCTCAATCCATTGCAGTTTGTTTTCTTGCGCGTAGGCTTCGAGCTCTTTTCTAGTTTGCTCAAGCAAGGGACGCCAGATCGTCACTTTCCTATCCTTGGCAGCGAGCTCCCTACTTTTTGGCATGCCTGCTAATCCTGCAACCCCTGAGCCACGCAATAACTGAAGTAGCACTGTCTCCGCTTGATCGTTCTGATGATGGGCCAATAGCAAGTCTTCAATGCCATATTCATTGCACAGGTCAGCTAAGGCTTCATAGCGAGCTGTCCTAGCTCTGGCTTCAATGTTTTCCTGAGTACTGAAATGCAGCAGACGAAAGTCAAAATGGATTTTGTATTTCTGGGCCAGCTTCTCGCAAAACATTAACCACTCATCTGCAGGCTTTTGTAAACCATGGTGAATATGAAATGCCCAGACTTCTGTATTGGTATTTTTTGCTTGTGCTTTGCAAACTGTATCGAGCAGCACAACCGAATCGAGGCCGCCACTTAAGGCAACCGCAATTCGTTTTCCTGGCTTAGGACTTGGCTGTGATTTCCTTGAACTTGCCATAACTCATCAGACGCTCATGGCGACGCTCAAGTAAAGCATCTTCTTTCATGCCATCGAAGGTTTTTAATGACTCTGCTAGAGCCTTGCGCATATTGGTCATCATGGTGTCGTAATCACGATGCGCACCACCAATAGGCTCAGCTACGATCTTGTCAATCAAGCCCAGGGCTTTGAGTCTTTGGGCTGTTAAACCTAACTGCTCTGCAGCCTCAGCAGCCTTATCAGCCGTCTTCCACAGAATCGATGCGCAACCTTCAGGAGAGATCACGGAGTAAGTGGAGTTTTGCAGCATGAGTACGACGTCACCCATGGCAATTGCCAAGGCGCCACCAGAACCCCCTTCACCAATAATGGTGGCAATGATGGGTACTTCGAGTTCTGCTTGAACATACAGATTGCGCCCAATCGCTTCCGATTGGTTGCGCTCTTCAGCATCAATCCCAGGGAACGCGCCAGGCGTATCTACAAAAGTAAATACTGGGACAGAAAACTTTTCAGCAAGGCGCATCAGACGCATTGCTTTGCGATACCCTTCTGGACGACTCATACCGAAGTTTCTCAGTGCACGCTCTTTGGTGTCGCGACCTTTTTGATGGCCGATGACCATACAGGGTTGACTCTCAAAACGCGCTAAGCCGCCAATGATCGATTGATCGTCAGCAAATGTGCGATCACCATGTAGCTCATGAAAATCAGTAAACAATGCATCCACGTAATCCAAGGTATAGGGCCGTTGTGGATGACGCGCGACTTGGGATACTTGCCAAGGGGTTAAGTTGGCATAGACTTCTTTCGTCAGCTGCAGACTCTTTTCGGCAAGTGTTTTTAACTCATCAGAAATATCTACCGATGATTCATCTTGCACAAAACGCAGCTCTTCGATCTTTGTTTCTAATTCGGCGATTTGCTGCTCAAAATCTAGGAAAGTCGTTTTCATGGTCTGATTTTAATATTCAACTGGGATTGGGTCGATACTTCTCCACATATACCAGGTGGCAACCGTACGCCATGGGGCCCAATTCGCTGCCACCTCGCGAGCTTCATGCCTACTCACAGGCTCTCCGCTGAAGTAATTGAGGGAAATCGCCTTAATGAGGCCAACATCATCTAAAGGAAGAATATTGGGACGAACCATATTAAAAATGAGGAACATTTCTGCTGTCCAGCGCCCAATTCCGCGAATAGCGCTCAATTCCTTGATCACGCTCTCATCATCCATATCCTTCCATTGGTTGGCATGAAGACGCCCAGAATCGAAGTGATCCGCTAAATCGCGGATGTACTCCACCTTCCGGCCAGATAAACCCGCAGCGCGCAGCTCTTCAACTGTCAATGCAAGGATATTTTTAGGGTTGACTTTATTTTTACTAGCAGCAAATACCCTATTCCATACCGACTGCGCAGCAGCAACTGAAATCTGTTGACCAACAATGGCCCTTGCTAAAGTTGTGAATACATCGCCCCGAGTTACCAAAAAACCGGATCCATATTTTGGAATCAATTTTTTCAGAATGCGGTCTTGCTTCATCAGCTCGCGACAGGCCTGCTCCCAATACTCTGGGGCTGACTCTTGCAAAATTGTTTTTTCTTTAACAGCAGTCACTAAGCTCTACGCCATTCTGTAATGCCGCCTGGCTTATCTTCCAAAACAACTCCTTGATCTAATAATGTTTTACGAATCAAATCCGCTTTAGCAAAATCTTTTGCTTGTTTTGCAGCAACACGCGCACCAATCTGCTCTTCTATCAGTGCAGGACTTAAGGCGCTCTCTTGTTTAGAGCCCGATTGTAAAAATGTAGTCGGATCACATTGCAAGAAATTAAGTACACCACCCAGTGCTTGAAGCGTGTTTGCTAGCATCTGCTTTTCTTCACCCTGCGCCCGGTTGACTTCACTAGCCAAATCAAAAAGGACCGCAATGGCCTCCGGTGTATTGAAATCATCGTTCAAGGCAGTAGCAAAGCGCTGCGCCCATGGATTATGGGGATCTAATGTGACAGTTTGAGTAGCGGGAGTCTGCGCCAAGGCGGTATACAGCCTGACTAAGCCTGAGCGGGCTTCTTCTAGTTGCGCATCGCTGTAGTTAATTGGACTACGGTAATGCGCTTTGAGCATGAAAAAGCGCAGCACTTCTGGGTCAAAACTTTTCAGTACATCTCGAATTAAAAAGAAATTGCCCAAGGATTTTGACATCTTCTCTTCATTAACCCGAATGTGTCCGTTATGCATCCAGTAATTCACAAAAGGCGCATCGTCTTCTTGGCGATTCTTGCCATACAAAGCACCTTCGCTTTGGGCAATTTCATTTTCATGGTGTGGGAACTGCAAATCAGCGCCACCTCCATGAATGTCGAAGTGTTCACCCAGCAGATCGCAAGACATTGCTGAACATTCAATATGCCAACCAGGACGTCCCTCACCCCAGGGTGAAGCCCAGCGCGTATCTGCTGGCTCTTCCGGTTTAGCGCTTTTCCACAAAACAAAGTCCAGCGGGTCACGTTTACCACCAATGATGGCTACCCTCTCCCCTGCATTAAGTTCGTCTAATGACTTACCGGAGAGTTGACCATAACGCGGGAATAGTCGCACAGCGAAATTGACATCTCCTTCATCAGCTTGATATGCCAACTCATTCTCAATCAACTTACCAATCATGCCTTGCATTTGCTTGATGTAGTCAGTCGCGCGAGGTTCTTGATCTGGATGCATTAAACCCAACTCGTCTGAGTCGGCATGCATTGCATCGATAAAACGATTAGTCAAAGCAGCAATGGGCTCACCATTTTCGACGGCACGCTGAATGATCTTATCGTCTATGTCCGTAATATTGCGGACATAGAGGACTTCATAGCCACTAGCCCGCAACCAACGAACCACCATATCGAACACAATCATGACCCTGGCATGACCAATGTGGCAAAAGTCATAAACCGTCATGCCACAGACGTACAGCTTCACCTGCCCCGGTACGATGGGCTGGAATACCTGTTTAGAACGGCTAAGGGTGTTATAGATTTGCAGCATAGGGCTATAAAGGTGGGGCAAGTAGCGCCAATTTGTTAGACTGAGCGCTGAGTATATCGAATGAGCCAGTTTTATACCCCTTCCCCTATGCCAGCAACCATCCCAGCACCGCGCCTTACCCCCTTTCAGATCCTTGCCGCCATCTCAACTCTTGTATGGCTAGCAGGCTGCAGCACTCCTGGTCAGCAACTTGCTAGCAAGGAAATTCAGGCGGTAAACGCCCAAGAAATGAAGTGTGGCCCTAACACCCCTTATTTGGGCGGTTATAACTCCACAGATGCCCCTAGATTGACGACAGACACCCCTTACGACGCTCTTAATCCAGAGCTTTCTGAGACTGTGGCATTGCCCTTCTTTTCTTTCTTGATTATTGAACCTGAACCCGTTACGAAGAACGCAGTCCCGTCAGATATTGAAAAACTGGTTAAGGCACAGCAATATGATGACGCGATTAAGTTAATTGATGCTCGTCTGAAAAAGACACCTCAAAATGTCCAGTTACGCTTTTTAAAAGCGCGCCTCCAAATTGAAATGCGTCAGTTTGATCAAGCCAAAAAGACCTTGATTGAAATTACCCAACAATTTCCAGAATTACCAGAGCCCTATAACAATCTGGCAGCCCTCGCAGCAAATCAAAATCAATGGATTGAGGCGAGAGATTATTTAGAGCTCGCCCTGAAACTGCGTCCAAGCTATACCGTTGCTTCTGCAAATTTAGGCGAAGTCTATGTACGTCTAGGTGCAAAGGCCTATGATGATGCCGCTAAATCGACTCAACTCAATCAACGCCTCTATGAAAACCGGTCTAAAGCCTTGATGAATCTTCTTAAGCCTACGGCTAAAAGTCCAACTAACCCCAACCTATCAACCAACCCTTCAGAAAGTAAATCCAAATAATGGCTAAAGTGCTTTTAAAAACCAATCAGGGTGATATCACCTTAACGCTCGATGCAGTCAAGGCCCCAAAAACTGTGGCGAACTTCCTGCAATACGTAAAGAGTGGCCATTACGATGGCACCATCTTTCACCGCGTGATTGATAACTTCATGATTCAAGGCGGCGGCATGACTGCTGGTATGAAAGAGAAGTCATCTGGTAAACAAATTGAAAATGAAGCCAATAATGGCCTGAAGAATGATCTTGGCACCGTTGCCATGGCTCGTACTAGCGACCCCCACTCTGCAACAGCCCAATTTTTCATCAACGTTAATGACAATGATTTCTTAAATCACACTGCTCCTAATGCGCAAGGCTGGGGTTATGCAGTATTCGGTAAAGTCTCCGACGGCATGGACGTGGTGAATGCGATACGCAAAGTCAAGACTGCTACCTCAGGCTTTCATCAAGACGTGCCAAAAGAAGACGTTGTCATTGAGAAGGCGACCGTACTCGAGGAATGATCCCGCAATACGCGAGCGCCCTGCTCATCTCGGATTTACACCTGACGCCGTCAATGCCCTTGACGGCGCAGCGCTTTTTTGACTTCTGTGAAAAGGAAGCGCCGAAGGCGGAGGCGGTATTTATTCTGGGTGATTTGTTCGAATATTGGGTAGGCGACGACACTTCTTTACAGTCCCCTTTTCAACAAGAAGTACAGCGTGCGCTTGCAAATCTGTCTGCAAAGATCAAGGTGTATTACCTACACGGAAATCGTGATTTTTTAATCGGCACTGACTTTTTAAAAAAGACAGGGATGACTTTATTGTCTGACCCGTCTTGTATCGACATTGCAAACACGAAGTATGTGGTCTCGCATGGCGATGCCTTATGCACTGCAGATGTGGGCTATCAAGTTTTCCGTAGCTGGGTTAGAAAATCTTGGATGCAAAAATTATTTTTGAGCTTGCCTCTACATTGGCGTCGTTCGATCGCCCATCAAATGCGTAGTAATAGTCACGCCCAGTATCAACATGCTGCCAGCACTTCATCTGAACAGAATCAGATAAGGACCAATGTAACGCTCGAGGCCTGTGCTGCTCTCTCAAGAGATCAGGAAGCGGTAAATTTGATTCATGGGCATACCCATTTGCCAGCGCATCATCATGAGCACTTACGTGATCAAAGCTGGCAACGCTGGGTGTTATCAGACTGGGATTTAGATCATCCCGAGAGCACACTCCCAAGGGCTAGCGCCCTATCAATAGATGGTCAGGGAGTGCGTTATATCGATCTGATTAAGCATTAAGTAGATCGAATGGCGGTTCATGTCTTTTAAGATGCTGAATACTTAGAAAGATTCTGCACCATCTGCGCAAAGATGCGCGGATTGGCTGCCATGACTTCACCGCTTTGGAGAAAGCCTTCCTCTCCGCGATAGTTGCCAACCAAGCCACCAGATTCAGTAATCAATAAAGCACCAGCAGCCATATCCCAAGGCTTGAGATCGCTTTCAAAAAATCCATCATAACGACCTGCTGCAACATAAGCTAAATCCAAAGAAGCGGCGCCCGGACGACGTAAGCCCGCACATTGACGGGACATCTCAGCAAAGATTTTTAAATACTTTTCAAGATCCTGATCTTCACGATAAGGAAATCCCGTGCCAATTAAACAATGAGTCAAACGATCTTGGGTAGCAACCCGTAAACGCCGACGGTCTAAATAGGCGCCTGCTCCACGAGTGGCTGTAAACAACTCATCGCGGGTGGGATCATATACAACGGCTTGTTGAGTAACCCCATTGACTGCTAATGCAATAGAAACTGCGTATTGCGGAAAGCCATGGATAAAGTTAGTTGTGCCATCCAATGGATCGATGATCCAGATGTTCTCGGCATTGATATTTTGCTCACCCGTTTCTTCAGCCAAAAATCCATGGGTTGGATAGGCCTCACTGAGTGTTTCGATAATTGCTGCTTCTGCAGCTTTGTCCACTTCGGTTACAAAATCATTGTGTTGTTTACGGTCAACTTGCAATCGCTCTAAATTCAGAGATGCGCGATTAATCACGGTTCCAGCTCGACGGGCGGCCTTTACGGCCACATTTAACATTGGATGCATAGTATTGATGGACAAATTAAATAAGAACGAGCCTGTAATATTGCCGAATCTGCATGACAATACAAAGCGAATACCCTGATTCTAAACGATTAGTGCTTTAACCCTGATCACCCCATAAAACAAGCTTATGAATAACGCGACATTCCAATTACTCCGGTGGGTTTTGGTGGAGACCAGCCACCCTGGCAATATTGGTTCAGCAGCCCGCGCCCTGAAAACCATGGGGTTTAGTGATCTGCATCTGATCAACCCAAAGATCAAAGGCATTGCTAAAGAGGCAGAGGCGATTGCCTTAGCTAGTGGCGCAGTGGATATTTTGGAATCTTCCCAAGAGTCCAGCTCTTTAGCGACAGCGGTGCAAGGATGTTCTTTAGTGATTGGACTTACCAGTCGCGATCGGGAATTTGGCCCTCCAGCCTTAGAATGGGAGACGGCTCGTGCCCTCATTCAAGAAACCATCATGAGTCATGGCAAAGTAGCACTCCTTTTTGGTCCTGAAAGGACTGGGCTGGATAACGATCACTTAGCCTTATGTACTCATCGGGCCTGGTTAGATGCCAACCCTGTCTACCCCTCCCTCAATCTTGCCCAAGCCATCATGGTCTGCGCCTACACGCTGAGAGAGGCTTTAAATAAGGTAACTGAGGGCTCAAACCCTAAATTGATGCCCAATCGTGAAGAAATGGCTGATTTTGCTGATCCTGCTGCCATTGCTGCCATGTTGGAGCATTGGCGCGAAGGCCTGGAAGAAATAGGCTACTTGGATCCGGCTAACCCCAAAAAGCTGATGCCGCGCCTGCAGGCACTTTTTGCCCGCAGCCGGCTGCATAAAGAGGAGATTGATCTTCTGCGGGGCATTGCAAAACAGATGCTCCTGAGAAAATAGGCGCATCCCGTTAAAATCAGACCATGTTTAATTCACTATTCGACCAAGTCGACTCCATTATTGCCAGAGACCCTGCTGCCAGAAATCGCCTTGAGGTGATTACTTGCTACCAAGGCCTCCATGCTGTTTGGTTTCACCGCCTATCCCACTTGTTATGGAATATTGGTTTGAAGTGGATCGCTCGCGTACTGTCCATGTTTTCTCGCTTCATTACTGGCATTGAAATTCATCCGGGTGCGAAGATTGGGCGCAGAGTATTTTTGGATCACGGACTCGGGATTGTGATTGGCGAAACTACAGAAATTGGTGATGATTGCACGATCTACCAAGGTGTTACCTTGGGGGGCACCTCGCTTTATAAAGGGGTTAAACGCCACCCTACTTTGGGCAAAGGTGTTGTCGTTAGCGCAGGCGCTAAAGTGCTTGGTGGATTTACGGTTGGGGATGGCGCTCGTGTTGGCTCTAATGCAGTAGTTCTCAAAGAAATTCCTGCTGGTGCAACTGCCGTCGGAATTCCTGCGCGTATCTTGCATCCGGATTTACCACAGAGCGCTGATAGCAAAACGAAAGAATATTTTTCTGCTTACGGTGTGACACCTAACGTGGATGATCCTGTGTCGATGGCGCTGAAGGGTTTGATTGATGCCACGATTGAGCAAGAAGCAAAGATCGCTGCGCTTGAAAAAGCATTGGCCAAATTGAGTAATACACCCTCAAGCTCCAATGTTGGCACTAGCGATACCAAACGTGACCTTGATGCCATTAAGGAATGGCTCAAGGAATAGCGTTATAACTTAGTGCAGTGTACGTGGGTTGGAACCGCTAGTACCGAGTGTTCCGCCTGGAAACGCTTCTTCATCGGCATCTTCTGCGTCATCATTGGGCATGCCGAATGTAAAACTCTCACCACCTTCAGGATGTCGATTTTCAATCTCATCATCGGTAGCAGCACGCACATCTGCGACCTGAACCCAAAAACGCAAAGCCATACCAGCCAAAGGATGATTGCCGTCTAGCACCACTTGGTTATCTGCAACATCAGTGACTGTATAAATTAACGGCACGTCATCCGCATCGACTTCTTCGGCAGCATTATTTTCTTCATTAGCATCAGGCACTCCTTCAAACTGCATTCCCACTTCAAGTGGTTCAGGAAAGCGCGTGCGTGGTTCAATCTTGAGTAGCTCAGGATCATAATCACCGAAGGCCTCATTTGGCTCTAGCTGAATAGTTGCCTCATAGCCAATATCCTGGCCATCCAACATGGATTCAATTTTAGGAAAAGTACCCTCATAGCCACCGTGCAGGTATACCATCGGAGAATCAGGCTCTTCGATAACATTATTTTGGGCATCAGTTAGCTTATAACGCAGGGATACGATAGTATTTTTTTCAATCTTCATGCGAATTCTGTCGAACATTTGTTTTTAATTGGTTTTTACTTGGCTTTTACTTTATGACTTCATTTTACTTGAGCAAGCCTTACCAGCCTCCCCAAGCACCTCAAAACTTGCCCTTAAACGAACCATGGGCCTTATTTGGGGGTATTAGCCCTGATCAGTTCATGAAACGATATTGGCATAAAAAGCCATTATTAGTGCGTGGCGCTATCCCTGCTTTCTCACTGGCCAATCAAGCTGGCAACCCATTATCCAGCCCAATTTCGCCTAAAGAACTCATTGATCTTGCAGGCCAAGAATCAGTAGAGTCGCGACTCATTCAAGCCAATCCATGGCGTTTTGATTGCGGCCCCTTTAGCAAAAGAGCTATACCCTCCCAAAATAAGCCAGACTGGACTTTACTACTGCAGGGCATGGAAGCACATCACCGCTCTGCCGCCAATATTCTGTCTTGGTTTCGCTTTATTCCAGATGCGCGTCTAGACGACTTAATGATTAGCATTGCTGGATTGGGGGGTGGAGTTGGACCTCACTTTGATTCTTATGATGTCTTTTTAATTCAGATGTCTGGCAAAAGACAATGGCGAATTTCTGAGCAAAAAGATTTAAGTCTTAGCCCTAATCTGCCACTAAAAATATTGCAAAACTTTAAATCACAACAGGAATGGATTCTTGAACCAGGGGATATGCTCTATTTACCTCCCCATATTGCACATGATGGCGTGGCATTGGATGCTGGATGTCAGACGTGGTCTGTTGGATTTCGTTCTCCGAGTTTTAAAGAATTACTGCAAGAAGGTTTATGGCGTTTGGCTGAATCGCTTGAAGATATCCCCGAGCTGGAAAAGAAATTTGCAGACCCCATGCAAAAAGCGACTGCAACTGCAGAGCAATTACCTGAAGAATTAATTGGGCAACTGAAGGTGAAGTTAAGTGAACTGAAGTTGGACCAAGTAGATCGTTTTTTACCTGGAATTACCGCCTATCTTTCTGAACCCAAACAACAAGCCTTTTTTAATGGTCCAGCGAATCCTTTAAGCCCGGCTCGCTTTGTTGCTCGCCTGGGTCCTCAAAAGTTGGTTCCCAGTCCTCAAACCCGAATTCTGAGTCATCAAAAGCAAGTCTTTTGTAATGGGGAAAATATGAGCAAAGGCCAATCCAAGGAAATTTCCCTAGCGTGGCAAGCCCTTTCAGCCAACAAATACCTTAGTTCTAGAGGCACAAAAGCCCTCCAGAAAGGCAGTCTTTATGAGGCTTATCTCGCTGGTTGGCTGGTTTTCGAGGACTAAACAGAGAGATGGATATAATAAATGCTGGAAATTACCTAGGGATAATCCCTTGATAGGTCCAACAACAATTACCGGTAATTGGTGTTTATTTTTTTAAGAGGAAATTACAAATGAAGAAGTCACTCGTACTCGTTGCAATGTTAGCTATCGCTTTGGCCGCTTGCGGTAAAAAAGAAGAAGCAAAACCTGCTGAAGCTCCTGCTGCTGCTCCTGCTGCACCTGCTGCTGAAGCTCCTGCTGCTGCACCTGCTGCTCCTGCTGCACCTGCTGCTGACGCTAAGAAGTAATCTTCTTCTTGAAGAAAAAAAGCCGCTGAAAAGCGGCTTTTTTATTGTCTCGAAAAGCTTATTTTGTTAGCTGCTCAGTAAGCAAAGTTAATAACTGGTAGCCAGCAGGGCTATTTTCCGGTTTACCATCAGCATCTTGTACAAAGACACTTGCTGAATTTTCACCAGTACTCTTCACCAAGACTTGATACTTCTTGGCCTTTAAATTTGATTCATTCTTGCTGCTAAATAGATTGCTGAAGAATCCTTTGGTATCACCTAAGTCCTTTGGATTAACGTATCGAACAAAGTACACACCGTTGGCACGATTACGGTCTTCCACAGTGAAATTCGAACGATCCAAGGCTAAACCTACATCACGCCAGGAACGATCGAAACCAGAACTCAACTCGATATGAGCCTGGTTATTTCCATCCTCAACAAACTTCGCTTTAGGAGCTTTAGGATCTAAAGGTACAGCAACCATTGCCTTAGCCTGCTCTTGCGTCATGCCTAAACGCTCCATTAAACGCGCCAAAAAAGCCGCTTCTAACTCGGGGTCATTGGGTCT
>CAIMPQ010000172.1 GCA_903843315.1 uncultured beta proteobacterium | reverse complement strand
TTTCGCTAAAGGGAATTATTTTTCTCTCTCAGGTAAATCACCATTTACCCATTTGATCTATCCCATTCCTGAGCCGGGAGGTCTTGGCGTTCATCTCACTTTAGATATGGGTGGTCAAGCCAAGTTTGGTCCTGACGTAGAGTGGCTTGATATTGAAAACGAAGCGCAAATTGACTACACAGTGAACCCAAAGCGGGGAAATGGCTTTTATGAAGCTGTGAGACGCTATTGGCCAGACCTCAAGGACAATGCCTTGCAGCCCGATTATTCCGGGGTGAGAGCCAAAATCGTCCCACCCAATAGCCCAGCTGGAGACTTCTGTTTTAGTGCTCCGCAAGACCATGGCCTTCAAGGTCTTTATAACTTATATGGCTTCGAGTCCCCAGGATTGACCTCTAGTTTAGCGATTGCTAAGCATTTAGAGAATTTAATTAAAGGCTCGCCTTAAAGTGTTTAATGCAGAGCCTCGAATGGGTTTAGTAGTCCAATTTTGAATCGTTTGAAGTCTTTAGTATTGCGAGTGACTACCGTCAGTTTTTTTTCAATTGCTGTTGCGGCAATCATGGCATCTTCTCTGACGGTATTTGATTGGGTATGCATGAGTTTTGCCCATAAGATAAAGGTTGTGCCTGTCATTGGTAAGACATTGTGAATATTAGCAATGCAATGCAGCCATACCTCTAAAGACTCAGCTTTTTTCTTGTCTTGCTCACGAGTTAGCTCTATACCCGCTTGGATCTCGCCTATTGATACTGCCGAGATGTAGAGGTCTTCTTCGGCAACATTTCGATACCACTCCAACACGGCTCCATGTGGCTTAGGTCTACGTAATTCAGAAATAATGTTTGTATCTAGTAAGTACATGCAGGGGCTCACAGTTTGACTGGCTTGCGGGATAAGCCTAGCCCACGTTTTGCGATAACCAATTCTCCCTTTGCTTCTTCTGATAAAAGGAGGGATTTAAGCGATGGCTTAGCTAATTTTTTCAATGCATTCCACTCCTTAATAGTTATCAGAACTGCTGTCTCATGTCCGCGCTTAGTGACCACTTGGGGTCCTTGCTCTAAGCATGCGGTTAGTAGCTCGCTAAATTTTGCCTTGGCATCTTGTACTGCCCAATGATTATTCATGGGTAATCCTCCTGACTAGATATCTGACTAGTTTAGCAGAATGGTAATTGCCTAAAAGGCATTGAATCAAGAAAACAAAGCTATGAAAATCAGGAGAAATGCGTTTTTATGAGAGTGCTTACTGATTTCCTTATAATCTAGCTCTCAATACGCTTAGGAAGAGTGGCAGAGCGGTTGAATGCACCAGTCTTGAAAACTGGCGAGGATGAAAGTCCTCCGTGAGTTCGAATCTCACCTCTTCCGCCAAATTGCGTAAAAAAGCCACCTTAGGGTGGTTTTTGATTATCTGGGACCAATTAGCTATAAAGCTAATTGACTAGACTCCTATTGGGGCAGAGCATAGAGACCTATTTTCGTTCAAGGTTTTATGAACTCAGCAGATATTCAATCCTTCAGAATGGTTGGCAGGCGACTTCGTAATGCACGTGAGAGGCGTGGTCTTACTTTGGCTGCGCTTTCAGCCTCATGTGGTTTGCGAATTCAAGAGCTGGTTCGAATTGAGAGTGGAGAATTATTGGGGTTCAAACAAGCACCTGAAGATACATTAAGCCATGCAGATATGTATGCGAGAGTGTTGAATGTTGAATTGCAAGGTATGGAGGTGCAGCATTCTGGGGTTGAAAAAATCAATAGCAAAGACGACGATCTCTATATCCCAGCATTTTTAAGAAAAAAATAATTATTATTCAAGTAAGTTTTAGTTCAGGGATTCACCAATTTAGGTGAAAACTTAAAGTGGTTTTTATTGCCTCTTATGCACCAGTATCGGCAATTAAACCGGAAGCCAATACACCGGCTACTGCACAAATTTCATCATTATCAGAGTCATCGCCACTGATACCAATAGAGCCAATAATTTCATTCTGAGCATTTTTAATTAAAACCCCACCTGCTACAGGCACCATTCGTCCATTAGATACTGCAGTTAAGGCGGTAAAAAAAGCAGGGGCTGCTTCACAGCGTTTTGCTAGGTCACGGCCACCAAACCCCATTCCCAAGACTCCCCAAGCCTTACCAAAAGCAATTTCAGGTCGAAGAAGGCTTGCCCCATCAGAGCGTTTAATGACTTTAATATGTCCACCAGAATCTAGAACGACCACGGTTTGAGGTTGAAAACCAGAGGACTGTGCTTTGTCTAAAGCTTTATCAGCAATCAGATTGGCCTGGGCTAAGGTGAGTAGTGTCATAGTGCGATATCCTCTGTATTTAAGTGGCAGACAGCTGGCTTTATTGGGTTAAAAATATAAATATGAGTAAGGAGCTAAATAAATGATTCGATGCGTACGACTTTGGACAGGCAAAGACAATAATTCGTATTTTGAAGAGGGCGTCATCGATCTTAATTTAAAAAATGATCGGGGCGATGTTTTATCCTCAAAATTTGCTGCTCAAACTATTTCATTTCAAGAAACTGGCTCTGGGGGTAAATACGACTGGCATAACGACCCTGTTAGGCAGTTGGTGATCACCTTATCAGGTACCCTTGATTTTGTCACTCGTAATAATGAACACTTTATCATTAATCCTGGTGATATTTTGTTGGCTGAAGACTCTACTGGTACAGGCCATTCCTGGAAATTAATCGGTCCTGAGCCATGGCGACGTGCCTATATTATCTTGACGCCAGGTGAAGTAGTTTCATTCAAGGCGAACGCATCGTAAATTGAACAACTAGAGCATGAGCTCAGTATTTAGTCATTAAATCTATTATTAAAAGGTTTCTGATGGAAAAAATGCATTTTGAAAGAATGGATCAGGGCACCGTTGCTGATTTTGAGGTGATGAAAGAAGTTCATGATCGTACCTTGGCAAATCTCCCTGACAAGCTATTTGGTCTATTAAACGACCTAGCCAAAGACACAGCCTATAACATTACACGTAAAGATCACTGTTTACAGGCGGCTACTAGAGCTTTACGTGATAACCGCGATGAAGAATATGTTGTAGTGACTTTATTCCATGACATTGCCGAACCTTTAGCCCCCTTTAATCATGGCGAAGTGATCGCCTCTATCCTGCATCCTTTTATCTCTCGAAATAATTATTGGATGTTGGTCCAGCACGGATTATTTCAGACCTATTTTTATGGCGATAAGCTTGGTCTAGATCCTAATGCACGTGACCAATACAAATCAGATCCTGCATATGAGCAAACAGTTGAATTTTGTGCCAAGTATGATGAAATCTCTTTTGATCCCAATTACAAGAGCGAGCCTTTATCTACCTTTGAGCCTATGGTAAGACGAATACTCAAGAAGCAATGGGTTGCTCCATAACTTGAGCACTTTATTAAAGATTTGATACTACTATTTGCTTTGTTGAGATTAAAGATCTAGCGGGATTACTTCGTGCTCTTCTGAATTCTCATTTTTTCACCATCTACATCGAACGCACCCTGGAACCCTGGAGGGTGTTTGCTCCAGGGGTAGCCATTAATGGCATGCTGATAGCCATATTGAAACAGGGCATTCATATACTTAGTATCGAACTCTTCGTTGTGAGGTTCATTAAAGTCTGAGCCAATATACGCTAAGTTAAAGCCCACGTTATCCAATTTAGCCAAGGCATAAATACGATAGAGGTCACCAATGCCTTGAGTCTGAATCAATTGTGAAATTGCTCTGCCGGCAACGCTCAGTGTCCGTCGCTCCGTCTGACTCCAGCGTGGGTCAAGACGCGAGTTACGAATAATGTAGGCTTGTCGATTGACTCGTCGATTAAGACCCAATTCATTTGCTTTACTTACTGCAGATGAGGGGTATAAGAACACTTGAGTGCTAGCACCCCCATCTACGTGCATTTCTTGGAATGCTTGACCGTCAATTAAAAAATCAAACATCACTGGAGAGAAGGCCCCAGGGATAGATGCAGAAGCTAACATAATGCGACGAAACAATTCAAGTGCTTCTGGTGTGCCTATGGTTGCAATGCGACCCATGTTCCAAATCACTGGTAGCCCAGCATCGATATTGGTTGTTCCAATCAGAAGCCAACGCCCATTGGTGTTGTATTCATAGGCAATTTTCTTTAGAAAAGCATCGTCAACGTATTTAGAGATTAATTGATAAAGCGGGGTGGAGTCAGCTAGGCCATCACTCAGAATTCCAGACAAGATGCCACGCTCAATGAAGATATCTTTCGGCTGAATGTTGGTGTAGACCTGCTGCAAGGTTGGATCGTACTCTTTGCCAAGGTAAGCAAAAGGAGCAATCAATGCACCAGTACTTATTCCGGTGACGAGATTGAAATTCGGTCTAGATCCTTGCTTGGACCAACCAACCAAGAGACCTGCACCAAAGGCACCATCATCGCCACCACCAGAAAGTGCTAAGTAATTGGCATCTCCGTCAAACGCTTTTTTCCCTCTCGCTGCTTCTAGCTTGGCAAGATCATCAACCATTGCATCAACTCCAGCTTGAGTAGAGATGGCATAGCGCACGCTAGGTAAGCCAGCGATTTGTGCTTTACTCAAGGCTTGTGCTGGTACAGCAGATTTACGCTCTAAAGAAGAGCAACCCGCTATAGCAAGCGTTACGACAAGACAAGTGACAATTTTAAGAGGGCGCATAATTTCAGAATAATTTGGTTATGACAATTGTAATGGCTCTAGTACTTGATTTAGATCACTAAAAAGGCATTGATAACGGAGTTTGGTCACATTTATTGCATCTTAAAGGTGCATACTGAATGTATGTGAACTAATAAGGATTCGGTTTGATTAAAACAGTACTAGTAATTTTAGCCTTTGCTACTTCAGGCGTTGTAGGTGCAGCTACTCCACCAGAATTATTGAAGACCTATGAGGCTCAGTCAGGTAAAGCATCCCCAGTGCGAGGAGAGCAGTTCTTTAATAGCAAGCATGGAAAAGAGTGGAGTTGTGCTTCTTGTCATGAGAATCCCCCCAATCATGATACAAAGCACATCGTGACTGGTAAAGTAATCAAGCCTCTCGCTCCCGTAGCTAATCCAACCAGATTTACGGATGATGCCAAAGTTGAAAAATGGTTCAAGCGCAATTGCAATGATGTGCTTGGAAGAGAATGTACTGCCCAAGAAAAAGCCGATGTGCTATCTTGGCTCATGACGGTGAAATAGATCCAATGAAATTAAACCAACTGATTGTCCTTGTAATCTCTCTACTATCCGCTAGCCAAAGCTTTGGTGCAAAGATGGCGATCCCAGCAGATGCTCCAGCCTCTTATGACGCTGAGTGCGCAAGTTGTCATATGGCTTATCCCCCAGGTCTTTTGAGTGCTAAGAGCTGGGAAAATCTCATGGGTAATCTGGGGAAGCATTTTGGGACAGATGCCAGCGTAGATCCTAAAATGCAAACCGAAATTACTCAATGGCTCATCAAGAATGCTGCCACTCGTCAAAAGTATGCAGAAGTGGCCCCTGAAAATCGAATTACCAAAACATCTTGGTTTATTCGTAAGCATGATGAAGTGCGCGCAGAGGTCTGGAAACG
>CAIMPQ010000171.1 GCA_903843315.1 uncultured beta proteobacterium | reverse complement strand
GATCCAGACCCCTCTTCCATCTGCCAACTGCGATAGCTCCAAGAGTAGCGGCCATTGTTTTGCTTCTGCAAGGATCGCAATTGTTTCCTCCTGTCCAACACCCCCAGTGATATAGGCAATCTTTTGGGAATATTGGGTGGGTGGAATTTGTGCTTGAGAAAAAGTACCCACCAAGAGTAACGAAGAGCTGAGGATAATTTTCAGAAGGGTTTGCATATTTCTATCTTACGCCAAAATACATCAAAAAAAAGCCCCGTATTCAGCGGGGCTCATGTAGCAGTAAATAGATGAAATTAAGGAATCATCACGATCGCACCAGAAACTTTTCTGCTTTCAGCCGCGCGATGCGCTTCGGCAGCTTGCTCTAGTGGGAACTTCGCCCCAATTTGAACTTTGACATAGCCTTTTGCAATTGCATCAAATACAGCGCGGGCATTTTCTTGTAAGAGTGCAGAAGTTGCGTTATGTGGAAATACAGAGGGTCTAGTTAAGAATAAACAACCCTTCTTATTGAGGATCTCCGGCTGGATTTCTGGGGCAGGCCCAGAGGCAGCGCCGAATAAAGCAACCGTAGCAAATGGAGCGGCACACTCCAATGAACCAAGGAAAGTATCTTTCGCAACGGAGTCATAAACTACATTTGCCTTCTTGCCCCCAGTTGCTTTAATTACTTCCTCTACCCAATTGGGTTTTGAGTAATCTACCACCACATCACATCCCGCTTCCTTAGCGGCAGCAACCTTCGCCTGCGATCCCACAGTACCAACGACAAATGCCCCTAAGGCCTTTGCCCAGCCAGCCAAAATTTGACCAACACCACCAGCAGCTGCGTGAACCAGGACTACATCGCCCGCTTTAACTTTATAGGTTTTTTGTACTAGGTACTGCGCTGTCATCGCCTTAAAGAACACAGCAGCTGCAACCTCATCAGAAACGTTGCTTGGCAATGGCACTACTTTTTCAGCAGAAACGTTACGCGCGCTTGCATAAGCACCGATACCGGCATTCATATAGACTACGCGATCGCCTACTTTCAGGTTAGTGACCCCTTCTCCCACAGCCTCAACTACCCCTGCAGCTTCATGGCCTAAGCCCGTAGGCATCTCTAAGGGATAAACCCCAGAGCGTTGGTACACATCAATGAAATTGAAACCCACAGCGGTTTGGCGAATTTGCACCTCACCTTTACCTGGTGCAGACAGCTCTTTATCGATTAATTGAATTACATCTGCGCTTCCTAGTTCTGAAAGACTTACCACTCGTGCTTTTGTCACATGTCACCTATATTTGTTTTTAATGAAAAAATAATCATACAGTAAGCGCGTTTTCTTCTATGATCGCCCAAGTACTGTCACCCAACTTCTTTACCGCCATAGAGTAAGTCCAGGCATCTGGTACACCACAACTCCATTCTTGAGGGCCGTTCTGAATTAATACGTTCACTGCATTTCGGGTGTCGTAATAAAGATGGTAGACCTTGCCATGAATGGGATTGAAGCTAAATTTTGCACTATGTACCATTTCTGTTGCATCTAATCTAGCTTGTAGAGCACGCGCTTGCTTCATTAATACTTCAGCCTGCTCCATGATGCGCTCGTATTCTTGCTTCGCATTCTGGCGCGCAACATTGACTGCCTTATCTTTTTCCTCGACTACCTTAATAGGTGCAAATACAGGGGCCCCAACTTCCATTGGATATTCAATCCCAGCGTGCCTGGCTGGATCGGACTCTTCTATTCTCATGGGTGTCCCTGCGTATCCTTAAATTAAATTTACTTGATTAGGCCACACGCAATACGTGGACCTGAATTGCCTGCTGGCTGAGATTTATAGTCATCTGGGTCCCTATGAACAACCACTGAACGGCCAACAATTCCAGTTGGTCCAGTATTCACAGCAAAACCATGTAACTTAGCCGTGTAAGTGGCATTGCCATTAGCATCTGACTTAATGTTTGGCAAATCTCCAGCATGATTCATACCGCTATTCGGCATGCCGTGTGCTTTCGTTTCAGGATTGAAATGTCCCCCTGCACTCGTAGCGTCAGGTGCGGAGCAATCCCCTTTTTCGTGAACATGGAATCCTTGTTCAGCATTTGGCTTCAAGCCAGAAAATTTACCATTAATCAACACGTCTTCGCCTTGCCAAATAAAATTCACTTCACCCTTAGCTTGCGAACCGGATCTCGATTCTAGATTTGCACTTGCTTTTTGACCTGTGCCCTGCTCCATAGATTGGCAAGCCACCAATGAAACCAATCCAAGTGCGGATAGTCCAATTGATATTCTCTTAAAATTTGTATTCACATTGATCTCCTGGGTTATTGGCGCTCTCAGACGCCTTCGGAGAAAGTGTGACACAAAATACGGAGTTATGCTTAGCGCTTATAGAAGCTCAAAGTGACCTCCCCTAGGTCAAATCCGAACTTACTCATCCGAGCCTTATTTATCATCACTTTAGGCGTCACCAGGTACATCCAATCATTGAATTGGACATGGTAAATCGTGCCATCCACTGGGAGCGCTAGGGTATAGGTCCAATTCAGGGCATTTCCAGCAGAGTCGCCCTGGGCCTCACCAACGACATCATCCGCGGTGCCAATATATTTTCCGGGAGACTGTTCGGTCAGTCTCCATATGCGCTTTTGCTTAGTACCATCTGAGTAATCAAAACTCTCATCTAAAGTGCCTACCTTCTTGCCATTCACAATTTCCCAATTGGCCTTAATTAATACCGTAAAGCGCTTTTTAACCTCACCATTACGGTCGGTGAATATTCCATAGGCATCAATCGTTCCCGAAAAATACTCACTCAAGTCCAAATTTGGCTTTTCATTGGCATATTGTTGAACTTGGGGACTAGAACAAGCCAATAGAAGCACCCCACAAAAAATAGTTGTGATCAATCTCATTGAAAAATATCTACTCACTTAACAAGCCTCATTAAAAAGTGGTGGTGGGCAACTTTGTCCCAATAGTTCAGCCCTAAGTTTTGGGGCGCTGGTT
>CAIMPQ010000170.1 GCA_903843315.1 uncultured beta proteobacterium | reverse complement strand
TACTCACGGCATACCTACTATTTGCATTGTTATCAGCCATGGGAATTGATATCAACGAAGCCTATGTGCACCTTTTAGGTGAGTGGGGGCAATTAGTCATGCTTGCTTATTTTGGAGGCAGGTCAGTGGAAAAGATCTTTGAAATTCGTATGAATGCCACTCGACATAAGGAGGGCGTTTAATGAGTTCAATAAAAACGGGACTAGTCGAAGAGCAAGCCGCCTTTTTAATGGATGTTTGCAGTCTTATTCAATTTGCCACGAATGAGGGCTGGGTTCTGACTGGTGGGGAGCTTTGGCGTTCCGCGGAGCAGCAAGAGATTTATTACAAGACTGGCAGATCAAAGACTATGCATAGCAATCATTTAAGACGTTGCGCTATCGATCTGAACTTCTTTTGGGGTGGAAAGCTGGTTTGGGATAGGGAGCTGATTCGTAAGGTTGGTGAATACTGGGAAAGTCTCTCCCCTAAAAATAAATGGGGTGGCAACTTTAAAGGCTTTGTGGATGTACCTCATTTTGAGCGGGTGGCATTACCTCTCTAATTTTTCGATTTTTGGCTTACGAACGCTGAGCTTTTGTAAGAACGAGGCTGGCAAGACTTCTTTTGCTGGCTTAAATAGGGTCATATCCTCCCTAGTCAGCTCCCGCACTTCGCCTTCTTCATTAATGAGCGGTAATTTTTTACCAGCAAACTTTTTAATCATAGTTATTGTTCTGCTCTTGCTCTAAAGCAACCCAGCCCATTTTGATTGAGATAACACATGCTCATGGAGTTTGGACTAGTTTCTCTACATCCTTAATTAATGAGCTAGTTAAGTCGCGCAGTTCTTTCATGGTTGACTCTTCAATTTCTAGATAGCCTTCGTTTTCAGCTAGGCTTATCTTTTGGTGGGCTGAATCAAATACTCCCAGTTTGCTTGCAGGCCAAGCTAGTGTGTCACTAAGACAATGGAATGTCATCAGCTCATTTTCAGATCGAAACCCATGCCAGCGAAGGGCAGTAAGTGCCGCGCTATGGGCAGCACTATAGGCAAACGTAAATCGACCCACTATTGACACCTCTTCGATCTCTGAGTCTAGTAGGCGCTTATGAGCAAGGTTAAGTATCCGAATCGCTTCCATTTCTTTAAATGGCTCAGATTGAAGTTGCCCAATCTTTACTAAATTATCTAAGTTTTGTTTAGTCAATTAAAACTCCATATAGGGAGATTGTAGGTGGCATGTCGAGTTAATTTTTTTGTCCTAACTTATTTTTTAGCTGGAGTGAGTAGAGTCAGTATTCTACTAAGCGGTAAATTTTTTACGACGAAAAGAAGGTCAATATCACTACTCGCTGTATCAGTATTTTTAGCAAAAGAACCCCTAGAGTTCTGCATGTTATTTATATCGATTTGTAAATCTTTCATGGAATCAATAAAGTTCTACTGATGACTAGAAAAACAAATAACACTCCAGTGGAATGGCATGATCCTAATGATGCCCCTGAAATAACAGTAGAAGATTTAAAGCGTGGCATATGGGCTATCGATGGAAAGGTAGTTTCTGAGAATGAAGGTAGGACTGCCTTTACTAGGAAACTGCAAGAGTATTCAAGGGAGTTAAACAGTGAAAAGCTTAAGAAATAAGTAGATATTTTCTTAGGGCATTCGAAAGGAGGGGGTGGATGAGCCAAACCCCCGGCACTGGCAGAAACTGGGTTTGGCTGCTTCGTTCCCGACCTGACCAGGTTATCCAACCCACCATGCGGGGAGGCCCATCCAATTCCATTTTAGCTTGTTAGAATGTAAGACATGACAGCATTGGCATTAGCCCGTTCGTGGCGCCCTAAAACATTCTCCGAATTAGTCGGTCAAGACCATGTGGTTAAGGCTTTAACCCATGCGTTGGATCAGGGTCGTTTGCATCATGCCTGGCTCTTTACAGGTACCCGGGGCGTAGGTAAGACCACCATCGCCCGCATTATGGCTAAAGCCCTCAATTGCACTGGAGCTGATGGCTCAGGCAAGATGACTTCTGAGCCTTGTGGAAAATGCCCGGCTTGTATGGAAATTGATGCCGGTCGCTTTGTTGACTATATCGAGATGGATGCTGCAAGTAATCGTGGTGTTGACGATATTGCTGCTCTCCTAGAAAAAGCTGCTTACGCACCAAGTAATGCGCGTTACAAGGTTTACATGATTGACGAGGTGCACATGCTCACCAATCATGCCTTTAATGCCATGCTCAAAAC
>CAIMPQ010000169.1 GCA_903843315.1 uncultured beta proteobacterium | reverse complement strand
TGGCGCCCATGGTATCGGTACTTCTAGAGCATTTAGTATTCACCCCGAAGCGGGAACCTATGCCAGCCTAGCAATGGGATTAAATGGTGTGATTAGTGCTGTTGCAATCCCGGTGATTTATCACTTCTTTAATAAGTGAATTCCTCAGTCTGCTTTACTCAGATTTAATATGAGCGGCCTTAACAATCGGTGCAAATCTGATCAAGTCACCTTTTATTTGCTCGCCGAATTTTTCAGGGCTTCCAGGAGAGGGAGTAATACCCATCGCCAAAAGTCTTGCCTTACCTTCTGGTGAATTCAAAATCTCATTCAATGCTTGAGTTAATTTAGTAACAATTGGCTTAGGTGTTTTTGCTGGAGCCAATAAACCAACCCAATCATCAATCACAAAGTCTTTTACACCACTTTCAATAAAAGTTGGGACCTCAGGCATGCTTGGACTTCTCTTTGCACTCGATACCGCAATCGCTTTAATTCGCCCAGAATTAACATATTGATTTGCTCCGGCGACGGCAGTGTATACCAGTGGAATATTTCCTCCCAACAAATCCAACAAGGCTTGACCACCCCCTTTATATGGAATGTGAACTAGATTGGCACCCGTTTTTTGCCTAAATAATTCACCTGCAATGTGAGGTGTTCCTCCAGTACCAGATGTCCCATAAGAAAGCCCATTGGGATCTTTTTTGGAGTACGCAATCACATCTGCCAAGGTCTTACCTGGAAAATCATTATTCGCTACGACAATCAAAATGGCATCACCGATTTTTCCGATAGGCGAAAAGTCTTTGACGCTATCAAATGGAACTTTGTCAAAAAGTGAAGGATTAATGGATAAGGTACCCGCATAACCTAATAACAAGGTATATCCATCTGGCTCTGCAGAAGCAACCATCTGAGAGCCGATATTTCCAGAGGCTCCCGGTTTGTTATCCGCAATGACTTGTTGACCTAACTTTAAGGATAACTGCTCCGCAATAAAGCGGCCAGACGTATCCGTAACACCACCCGGAGTAAAAGGAATAATGAGACGTATTGGTCGATTGGGATAATTATCTTGGGCCAAGCTGAGTAAGGGACTCAGAGCCACAAGGAAAATAACTGCCGATGTTAGGTAGCGATGTAATTTCATAATTACCTCTTATTTAGTTTCGACAAAGCGTTTTTCAAACTCCCAAACATCTTCAAAACCCATCAACTTAGATAAATCCGCAAAGTCATATAAGTCAACGGGATTATCAATGGAGGATCCAGAGTCTTTGAAGTGATCATATACCTTGGTCATCGCCTGAACCGAAGCAAGCAAAGCAGTTACTGGAAAGATGGCAATTTTGTAGCCTAATTGTTCTAACTCTATTTTGGAGAAGACCGGGGTTCTACCCTTCTCTACCATGTTGGCAATTAAGGGATGATCTGGAAAAGTTTGTCCAATACGCTTCATCTCTTCACGGCTCTCTGGAGACTCAATAAATAAAATATCAGCACCAGCACGAGCATAGGCTTCACCACGTCGCAGTGCCTCATCTAGCCCCAGGGTTGTCCTGGCATCGGTTCTTGCAATAATTTTGAAACGAGGATCAATACGAGATGCAACTGCAACCTCAATCTTTTTCACCATATCCTCCATGGGAATAACTCTGCGACCTGGGGTGTGCCCACATTTTTTAGGGAACTCTTGGTCCTCCAGTTGAATCGCAACCGCACCAGCAGCTTCATACCCCCTAACGGTATGACGCACATTTAATAAACCGCCATAGCCAGTATCACCATCGGCGATTAAAGGGGTCGTTGCCATGTTCGCCATAGCGCTTACTCTACCCACCATCTCAGAATAAGTTGCCAAGCCTGCATCCGGAAGGCCTAATAAGGAAGCCACTGTGCCGTAACCTGTCATGTAAAGTGCATCAAAATGCATACGGTCAGCTAGGCGCAATGACACCATCTCGTATACGCCAGGCGCAACAATTAGCCCTGGCTTACTGAGTCGCTCATTAAATAGCATTCTTTGGGTAGTCATATGTCTCCTGATTTCTGTTTATTTTTATTCTATTTTTTGGCTAGGCATGGATCTTCATTGCATCATCTACTGCATCACCAAGCACACTACAGAGGAATTCCACCTCTTCCGGCTTAGAAATGAATGGTGGTCCGATAACAACACAGTCACCAGCAATGCGCACCAATGCACCTCTCTCAATGCAAGCTTCTAATACCTTCATTGCGCGTAGTCCAGGTTTGCCAGCAACTGGCTCTAAATCAACTGCACCTGATAAACCAAAATTGCGAATATCTAATATTCCGGACTTGCCTTTAAGAGCATGTAGTGAATTTTCTAATACTGGCTCCAGTGCTTTTGCACGATTTACTAAATCATCCGACTCAAATATATCCAGTACTGCGTGAGCGGCTGCAGTAGGCATCGGATGCCCTGAATAGGTATACCCATGAAAGAACTCAATTGCTTGCTCTTGCCCCCCATTAGCAATAATGCTGTCATAAATGTCGCCGCGCACAATGACGCCACCTAAAGGAATGACTCCATTAGTAATGGCTTTTGCAAAAGTAATCATGTCAGGCACTACTCCAAAGCGATCAGCGCCAAAGTTGGCACCTAGACGACCAAAGCCCGTAATGACTTCATCAAAAATGAGGAGAATGCTGTGCTTAGTGCAAATCTCCCGAATCTTTTGCAGATAACCTTCTGGCGGCACGATCACACCGGTTGAGCCTTGCACTGGCTCGAGTATTACCGCTGCAATCGTATTGGCATCATGCAAGGCAACAATCTTTTCTAATTCCTCAGCAAGATGCGCGCCCCAAGTGGGTTGACCTTTAGAGAAAGCCATTTGAGATAAATTCAGAGTATGTGGCAAATGATCCACTCCAGGAATCATTAAGCTAGTAAACATTTTGCGATTCGCAACCATGCCACCAACTGAAATACCGCCCATACCTACACCGTGATATGCACGATCACGACCAATCATTCTGGTACGGGATGCATTGCCCATCACGCGGTGATAAGCAATCGCAATTTTTAAGGCAGTGTCTACTGCTTCAGATCCAGAGTTGGTAAAAAATACTTTGTCTAAACCTTTGGGTGCCATCTGTGCTACACGATGAGCCAAACTAAAAGTTGCCTCACTTGCCATCTGAAATGCAGGGCAATAGTCCATGGTTTCATACTGCTTTGTGATGGCTGCACCAATACGTGGATCAGCATGCCCCAAGGGCGAGCACCAAAGCCCAGAAAGACCATCAAAAAGCTTACGACCCTGATCATCAAAGTAGTAAGCTCCTTTGGCTGACTGCATCATCTTCGGATGCTGATGAAAATAGCGATTAGGGGTAAATGGCAGCCAATAAGCAGACATATCAATCCCTTTTGGGCTGTTGCTAGAAGTGGTCATCTGTCTCTCTATATGAATTTATGAACTGCATCTTGAATATCTAATACTATATTACCCATCAACCTCATGGACCTCAAAATGACACACCTGAAATCCTTACTTCTGAGTATTTGCCTACTTTTAAGCTTACTTGGTTCCACTTTTGCAACTGCAGATACCGATTGGCCCAAAAAACCAATCGTCGCCATACTCTCCTTTCCTGCTGGCGGCTCAACAGATATATTTGCCAGGGCGGTGTTAGCACCACTGGGTGATTTATTAGGTCAGGCTATCGTGATTGAAAATAAACCGGGTGCCGGTGGCATGATTGGTTTGCAAGCTGCGGCTAAAGCGGCGCCCGATGGTTACACCATTCATTTCAGCGCACTGACCAATCAATCGATTTCTTCAGCCTTGTTTAAAAATCCTCCAGCTGATCTGCGCAAAGACTTCGCACCAGTGGCTCTTGTAGGCACAGTACCCCATCTGATTGTGGTGAACCCCAGCGTCCCCGCAAAAAATCTTTCTGAGCTGATTGCGTTCATTAAATCTAAAAAGGGAGACTTTAATTACGCCTCACAAGGTAATGGCAGCCTTTCACACTTGGAGTCCACTTTATTTATGCAGCGTATCGGTGCAACAGGTACTCACATCCCTTACAAAGGCAGTAGCTTTGCCCTGCCCGACTTAATTGCCGGCAATACTTTGATGATGTTTGATAGCGTGACCGCTTCATTGCCCCATATTCAGAGTGGTAAGTTACGCCCAATTGCTATTGCTGCTGCTGAACGCTCCCCTCTGATGCCAAATGTACCCACCTTAGCGCAAGATGGCATGAAACAATTTGATGTGGAGAATTTCTATGCCATATATGTCCCTAAAGGGGTTTCGCCCGCCATTATTTCTAAAATGGAACGAGAGATCCGCAAGATTCTGACTAATCCCGATTTCAAGGCACGCATGGCAGCCCAAGGTATTCATCCTCAGTTTGCAAACTCTGAGAAATTAGCAGAAATTACTGCGAATGAAGCCAATAAATGGGAGAAGGTAGTACAGTCAGCGAATATTAAAGTTGATTGATAGATGCCCATGTTGATTTCCCCTCCCTTTGGTGGTGGTCGTGCCCCAGTACTAGCCAGAAATAGCGTCGCTAGTTCCCAACCTCTCGCTACCCAAGCAGGTATTGAAGCTCTGCAGAATGGTGGCAATGCGGTTGATGCCGCACTCGCAACCGCTATCACTCTCACAGTAGTTGAGCCCACTATGAATGGCTTAGGGGGTGATGGCTTCGCCATTTTGTGGGACGGTAAGGAACTCCATGGCTTAAATGCCTCAGGCCGCGCTCCATCTGCTTGGACTCCAGAATATTTCTCCGGCAAATCTGCAATGGATCTGATTGGCTGGAATACCGTGACGGTGCCTGGCATGGTTGCTGGCTGGGTTGAGCTCTCCAAAAAATTTGGCAAGCTCCCTTTTGCGCAATTATTTAAACGTGCGATTGACTATGCTGAAAATGGCTTTCCAGTTTCTCCCGTGATTGCACGTCAATGGCGAGAAGCGATTCCGATTCTCAAAAATCAACCTGGATTTTCAGAATCGTTTCTGATTGATGGCAAATCTCCTCAAGCAGGTCAGATCTGGAAATTTCCTGCGCAAGCCAAAACTTTGAAAGAGATCGCTGCTACTGAAGGTGAATCATTTTATAAAGGCTCACTTGCGCAAAGCATGGTGGACTTCGCTCAAGCTTCTGGTGGCTGCTTCACCATGCAGGACTTCGCTGATAACCAAACGGAATGGGTAGCACCTCTCGCCTTTGATTATGGCGAGTACACCCTCCATGAAATCCCTCCGAATGGTTCTGGTATTGCTGCACAAATCGCTTTAGGTATTTTGCAAGCTGCAAATGTCAAGCAATACCCAGCCAATTCTGCACAACGCATTCATCTACAGATAGAGGCAATGCGTATGGCCTTTGCTGATGCCTATGCTTATGTATCTGATGCTCGCTCCATGACTATGCCAGTAAGTGCATTGCTAAATAAAGATTATTTAGCTAGCCGTGCAGCCTTGATTGATCACAATAAAGCCGGTTCTTATGGTCCTGGTGATCCGCACTCTGGTGGCACAGTGTATTTATGCGCTGCAGATGAATCTGGCATGATGATCTCGTATATTCAGTCGAACTTTAAAGGCTTTGGTTCTGGAGTAGTTGCACCGGGAGGCATTGCCTTCCATAACCGTGGCATGAGTTTTAATTTGGAGAATGATCACCCAAATCAGGTTGCCCCAGGCAAGCGCCCTTTCCATACTATTCTTCCCGCCTTTCTCACCAAAAACGGAAAACCCGCAATGGCCTTTGGCGTGATGGGCGGTAATATGCAGCCCCAAGGTCATATTCAGTTTGTCATGCGCTTTGTGGATGAATATCTGAATCCGCAAGCATGTTCGGATGCCCCCCGCTGGCGTATTGATGACTTAGGCAAGCTCACAGTTGAAGCGGCGATGCCTGCAAATGTTGTTGAGGGGCTCAAAAATAGGGGGCATGAAGTAACGGTGATGCCAACGAACAGTTTAGATTTTGGCAGTGCCCAGGCGATTGCCAAAATTAGTGATGGGGCTGATTCTGCTTATATAGCAGGTAGTGATCACCGTCGAGATGGGTTGGCTGCTGGGTTTTAAGGTCTTGTTATATCGCAAAGGTTTCTTGTAAAACTCCTAAGCTTGCATGTAGAGTTTTTGCGCTTGCCATTCCAATTTTTTTAATTAAGCGCGCCTTATCAACTGCTCTAATTTGGTCCAACAAAATCAGACCTTTTTTGCCATCATGGCTAATGGGGACACGAAACCCTGCTGCTCGCCCCTTGCTAGTCATTGGTGCAACCATCACAGTGCGAAGATGATCATTTAAATCTTGTGGCGAAACTATTACACAAGGACGAGTTTTTTTAATTTCACTTCCAATTGTTGGGTTTAAATTAACGAGCCAAATCTCTCCACGAGAAACGATACTTTTTACCAAACCCAATCCTTATCCTCTTCATTACCAAATTCTCCAAGTACCAGCTCATCTTCCCCAGCTTGTGCAATACCTTTAGCATCTTGACTCCACTGCTTTCGCACTGCTTGTTTAGGCTTGCTGAGTATGATTTTTTCTCCCTCTACAGACATTTCAACCACTCCCTCTATTCCAGATTGCTCAAGGATAATCTTTGGAATGACCACACCTTTAGAATTGCCAATAGCCCTCACTGCAACTTGAAGTGCATGGCCTTGATCATTTGCGGGAAGACATTTCTTATTCATAGTAATAACAATGTTATTACATTAAAGAAACCATGTCAATTACGCTTAAACCCTATTTGGATGGCAAGCAGTTGAGATAAAAGTGTTTGATTTCTGGGTCACAGCTCACATCTCTCGGCTCTATTGGTCTTTGCAGAGAAATACCTTCAATGGTTTTGCAGCGGCTTAAGGCAACATAGACTTGGCCTGATGCAAAGGCGCCAGAAGAAAGATCGACCTTCACTTTATCCAGTGTTTTACCCTGACTCTTATGGATGGTGACAGCCCAAGCTAGCATTAATGGGATCTGCACATAGGTACCAATAATGCTCGGGGAAATTTTTCCCGACATCATGTCATGATCGTAACGATAAGATTCCCACTGATGCCCCGTAACCTCAACCGTATTGGAATAAGGTCCGTTTTGCACCATCACTTTGACTTTATCCGGTAGCAACTCACGCACCACCCCAATCGTGCCATTCACCCAACGCTTGGGAAAGCCAGGGTCGGTTGCGGTAAACATCACTTTGGCGCCAAGCTTAAGCGCTAGATTATTCGGTGAAGGTAGATTACGCTCGTCAATATTGAATTTCCCGGTAGTTTTGCCGGCGTAGACCTTGGGATCCGTGGTGATAGCACGTAAACCAGCGCCATTGATTTGGTCTGCCCTGGCATTAGTCGTCGTTAAGGTGATCGTTTGTTCATCTACCTCTTGGTCCTGGCGATAGCATTGGGCATTGAGCGTATCAATTGCCTCATCAACATCCTGATTAATCCGAATTTGATTCAACAGACTGGCAAAGTGCTCATCTTTTTGGCGGAAAATTTTGGAAAGCTCTACCATCGTGACATCTTTGCGATGCAATGCCATAGCGCAGAAAAAATAAGGTCCCTCATAGCCACGATCGGCTAATACTTGCATATCGGCACTGGAGACTACTGGTGGTAACTGAAAAAGATCCCCGACAAACATGACCTGAATTCCGCCAAACGGCTTGCCTTTTTGAGGGCCATTCTCGCGCAAGAATAAATCCATCGCATCGACGACATCGGCGCGTACCATCGAGATTTCATCAATAATGAGTAAGCGAATATCTTTGTAGAGGCGCTTATCCCGTAGGGGTTTGATGTCCTCTTCAGGAAAGATTAGGCGTGGTGGCAGTCTAAAGAAAGAGTGAATGGTGACACCCTTCACCTGCAATGCAGCTACACCTGTTGGGGCGACGACTACAACGTTGCCAGGGATGAGCTCGCGTAAATAACCAATTAAAGTAGTCTTGCCAGTTCCCGCTTTGCCGCTAACAAATATATAAGGGTCATGACGCTCAATGGCATCAATTACTGCCTGGTAATCCGGGGTGATCTCAATGCCATCATCAGTAGCAAGGGGTATGGCATTCATTGAGGTAAAAGATCATTCATTTTTAGCACCATTTTTATTACGATACATTCGCTGATCAGCAACCAAGATCAATTCATCTAGGCTAGCACCATCGGTAGGATAAAAAGCCACCCCATAACTAAGGGATACATGAAATTCTGCATCGTTAATGATAATGGGCTTATCAATCTCCCCTTTCAGGCGATTCATATACTCAGACACGGCACTTTGAATCGTGTAGTCCTCCAAAATAACGATAAATTCATCCCCACCATAACGCCCAATCGAGTCTGAGCCCCTAGATGTCGCGAGCAACCTGCTTCCCAACTCCATCAGTACTTGATCGCCTATCAGGTGCCCATAATGATCATTAATTTTCTTGAAGTTATTTAGATCAATTAAGCAAATTGCGAACGTACTATTCTTTCTTTTGGCTTTCTGAATTACTTGCTCAATTCGATCATATAAAAGGCGTCGATTTGGCAAAAGCGTGAGGTCATCATAATGAGCATGCTTTTGCACCTCAAGATAGAGATCTTCTTTTTCTTTCATCACCGTTCTCAAGCGGCGATTTAAGGCAATATACCAAGCAGAAAAACAAAGCGTGATGAAGCAAAAAATACTGCCGGTAGTAACCGAGATCCAAAATAATCGCTTATCTTCCCTATCGATCCAATAAGACAAATAAAAGGAATCGGGAATTGAACTTTGCGCTGGGGCTAAGCCTAAAGCTTTAAATTCAGTGGCAATCGAATTCCATCGCTGTTCGCTCACTTGACCTAAGGGAACATAGTCAATCATCACCAGTGATTTAATCGCTTTTGCCTCAAATGTCAGATGGGCTTTGCTCTTACTAGCGGCCGGACCTTGATGAAGATAATCAATTGCCTCATCCATATGATCTAAGGCGTAAGCCCAGCCCTTTAAGGACGCACGTACAAATCTTTTCGTTAGTTCTGGATTATTTTTAACAAAACTAGAATTTGCAAATATGGCATCACCATAAAAATTAATCCCATATGTTGTGGGATCAACAATCGAAAAGGGAACGCCCTTCTCCTTTAGTAAATAAGGTTCATTACTCAGATAAGCATTGATCCCATCAGCCTTATTAGCAATAAAATCATCCAATGCATAACTTCCTGAATTCACGTTCTTTAGACTATCCACAGGAATCCCATTGCGGTCAAAAATCGCATAAAGCTCTGGATTATCTTTCAGTGCCCGCAGTACTAAATTTTTATGTCCCAAAGATTCAATAGACTTCTCATAACCAGGCCTGGTAATCAAGACCGCCGCTGATCGCTGGAAAATATCTGCTACGACAGTAACAGGATCCCCCTCCATAGCGGCTAGGGCTAAACCAGAATTACC
>CAIMPQ010000168.1 GCA_903843315.1 uncultured beta proteobacterium | reverse complement strand
GTATACCCTTTTTTCAAACCCCTTTGACAGGTGCGCTGCTGTGGGAATTTAGAAACAATCGCGATTCATTGATGCAAATTTGGAGACATGATATAAAACGTCTATGGCATAGATAAAGTAATAATTATCCTAGCCACTTTTAGAAATCAGCGTTTTATGAGAGGTAATGGATATGATTGCAGGCATGAATAAGGATATATCTAAGTTAATTGCATTATGTTCATTCACGGCTATCGTAGCGGTTGGCTGCGCTGGTGCAGATGTGCGCCCACTGGTGGATATGAAAGGCGTAAATCAGTCTGCCTATGAGAGTGATTTAAAGGACTGCCAAGCTTATGCTCAACAGCAGTCGGGCATGGGTTCAACTGCGGCAAAAGGGGCAGCGGCTGGAGTGGTGGTCGGTGGCCTCTTAGGATTGGTGACTGGTGGAAATAGCTCTGGAATTGCGCAAGCTGCCGGTGCTGGTGCTGTTATTGGTGGGGCAGGTGGCGCATATAGTGGAAATCAGGGGCAAGAAGCTGTTGTTAAAAGATGTTTGAGTGGTAGAGGCTATAAAGTGCTTAACTAGTTTTACAAATATTTAACTTAGTTCACGTAGATATGGTCAGGGGGTAGATCCTCCTGATAGCGCTTATACATTTGCTGGTAAGCGGTTTCAATATTCCCCGCAAATAATGGGGTATTAAAGAGTGGGGCAGAAGAGCGATTGCCGGATAATTTTTTCTTGAGAACAGCAAATTTTTCAGGATTGGTTGCTAAGCTGATTGCAAGGGATTCATATTCCTCTCGAGAGTGAGTAATCAATTCTGGTAGATTGAGAGCCTGAAGTAAGCTCGCTCCAACCCTTCCAGCAAAGGCATTCCCTGCCAAGGTAATCAGTGGGACGCCGGCTTTTAATGCATCAATGGCAGTGGTATGGGCATTAAATGGAAGGGTATCTAAAAATAGATCAGCCATTTGATAGCGAGCCAGGTGATCCTCCATCGACTCTACTCTTTCGGCAAAAATGATCTGCTTAGGATCTATATCTCGATTGGAAAACTCATTTAACAGATTGTGCCGAAATTCTGCATTATTTTCAGAAACCCATAAAACGCTATTAGGAACCTTTGAAAGGATCTTTGCCCAGCTATTCAGCGTTTCCCTATTTAATTTATAACTATTGTTGAAGCAGCAGAAAATAAACTTATTCTCTGGGAGATTTAATTCTGCTTTACTAAAAGTTCTTTCAGATGGAAGTCTTTTTGAATCATCAACCATGTAGCTATTAGGCAGATAGGCTATTTTTTCTGAATAAAACTGCTGATCTGGTTTAGATATTAGTGTCGGGTCAGCAATAAGGTAATCATAGTAGTCGGCACCTGAGGTTCCCGGATATCCAAGGTAATTTACCTGAATTGGGGCAGCCCTGTAAGAGAAGATGCCCGTTCGAGCAAATTGGGTATGACCACATAAATCGATAGCGATATCGATTTCATGATCCCTTGCTAACTGAGCGACTTCTTGATCGGATTTATTTTCCACCCCTATAAAATGATCAAAGCCTTCCACTAGTCTTTTGCGAACCGGGTTGTTTGGATCTTCTGCCTGTAAAGAAAAAGCAAATACTTCAAATTGATTTCGATTGTGTAATTCAAAAAGCTCTGCCGTTAAAAAGGATACAGGGTGATCTTTAAAGTCTGGTGAGAAATACCCAATGCGAATTTTGGTGTGCTGTCTTTTTGGGATTGCTGGAAGGCTGCTCTTTAGTGGGTATTTGTCATTAGTCCAGAGTTTTGCGGCCTGTAGATGTAGCTGTGGATCATCCATTACAGATAACAACGGAAATGGCGTGGAACCATTTAGACCGCAATTAATGTCCTTGGTAAGAGCTAAAATCTTTTCATCTAAATGGTCCCAGTCGCCTATTAGTAATTGGGTGTGAACAAGATCCCCGAGAAGGTATATATGGTGAGGATTGATTTCAAGGGCAGATCTAAAACAGATCAGAGCGTTACTAAAATCTTTTAGGGCTATGCAAGTAAGTCCTTTATTGAACCAAGCATCTGCATACTGACTATTAATGGAGAT
>CAIMPQ010000167.1 GCA_903843315.1 uncultured beta proteobacterium | reverse complement strand
ATAAACGTTTCAAAGCGAATCGAGAGACGATCAACATCGGTGGCCGCCCTGTTGTAGGCAACTACAGCAGGAATTGCTGCGAATAAACCAATGGCAGTTGCTACCAATGCTTCAGCAATACCAGGGGCAACTGCAGCTAAGGTGGCGTTTTGCACATTCGCAAGACCACGGAAGGCATGCATGATGCCCCAGACGGTGCCGAAGAGGCCGATATAGGGTGATACAGAGCCAACAGAGGCGAGGAAAGGGAGGTTGGCCTCCAGAATGTCCATTTCGCGCTGGTAGGTCGCTTTCATGGCGCGGCGGGCAGCATCAATTTCGCGTACTTTCATGAATTCTTGCATTCCCGCTTCGAAAATGTGTTCGAGGACGGCATCGCTACGGGTATTGCGCTGAGCAGACTCCAAAAGGGTGTTTAGATCACCACCGGACCAAAAGTCACGCTCAAAGCGCTCGGTATCTTGCCTAACCCCCCGTAAAACGGCGGTTTTCTTAAAAATGATGGTCCAAGAGGCTACCGACATCCCGAGTAATAACAACATTACTAACTGGACTAATAGGCTGGCATTGAGGACTAGGGAGAGAAAGGAGAGGTCTTGTGTAGGGTTCATGGTGGATTTTGTATGATGTAGGTTGATTTTACTAAGTTAATTCACTCAGCTATCCAACTTCTTCAGGATTATTACTATGTTTGACCGTCAAAACACTTTAGCCAAAACTGACCCAGAGCTGTGGGCAGCCATTCAGAACGAAAATAAGCGTCAAGAAGACCATATTGAGCTGATTGCCTCTGAAAATTACACTTCACCAGCAGTCATGGCCGCCCAAGGCTCTCAGCTGACCAATAAGTATGCCGAAGGCTACCCTGGCAAGCGTTATTACGGCGGATGTGAATTTGTGGACGTTGCTGAGCAATTGGCAATTGATCGTGTCAAAGCATTATTTGGAGCTGAAGCGGCAAACGTGCAACCCCATTGCGGAGCTTCTGCAAACCAAGCAGTCTTTTTAGCTTTCTTAAAACCAGGTGACACCTTTATGGGAATGAGTTTGGCTGAAGGTGGACACTTGACTCACGGTATGGCATTGAACATGAGTGGTAAGTGGTTCAATCCAATCGCATACGGTCTCGATAAAAACGAAGAAATTGATTACGAGCAAATGGAACGGTTGGCGAGAGAACACAAACCCAAACTGATTATTGCCGGTGCATCTGCTTACTCCAGAAAAATTGATTTTGAGCGTATCGGAAAATTGGCTAAAGAAGTAGGCGCGATTTTTATGGTCGACATGGCGCACTATGCAGGTCTTGTTGCGGCGGGTGAGTATCCAAACCCAGTGCCACATGCTGACATTGTTACTTCCACTACGCATAAGAGTTTGCGTGGCCCCCGTGGCGGCATTATCTTGATGAAGGCTGAGCACGAGAAGGCCATTAATTCTGCGGTATTTCCTGGCTTGCAGGGCGGCCCCTTAATGCACGTCATCGCTGCTAAAGCAGTAGCATTTAAAGAGGCGCAGGAGCCTGGCTTCAAAGATTATCAAAAGCAAGTGGTATTAAATGCTCAAGCCTTAGCGGAGACATTGATCTCGCGTGGCTTGCGGATTGTTTCTGGGGGTACAGATTCCCACGTGATGTTGGTGGATTTGCGCGCTAAGAAAATGACCGGTAAGGAAGCAGAGCGGGTGTTGGGTGAAGCCCATATTACGTGTAACAAAAACGGTATTCCAAACGATCCAGAAAAACCAATGGTGACCAGCGGTATTCGCTTAGGTTCACCTGCAATGACCACGCGTGGTTTTAAAGAAGCTGAGGCAAGACAAGTGGGTAATTTCATTGCAGATGTTTTGGATAATCCAAATGATGCTGACAATATCGCCAAGGTTCGCGCTCAGGTTTCTGAGTTGACTAAGCGCTTCCCGGTTTACGGTTAATCACTCGTTACTCACAGAAAATCTACTTTGCGCTGCCCTTTCTGCCATAACGACGACACTCAGGTACTTGACACTCGGGTGTCTGACGAAGGCGATACCATTCGCCGTCGACGCCGTTGCGCCAAGTGTGACAAGCGCTTTACGACTTATGAGCGAGTGGAGTTGGTTCTGCCGGCAATTGTGAAGAAAAATGGCAGTCGTGTTGAATACAGTCACGATAAGTTAGCGAGCTCCCTCAAGCTAGCCCTCAGAAAACGTCCTGTTTCCTCTGATTCCGTGGACGAAGCCATTGCCCGCATTGAGGAAAAATTACTCAGCCTTGGTGAAAAAGAGATCCCAAGTGAGCGGGTGGGTGAATTGGTCATGCGCGAACTGAAGCGATTAGATAAGGTTGCCTATATTCGCTTTGCCTCTGTGTATCGTAGTTTTGCGGATATTGAGTCTTTTGAGAGCGCTCTCAAAGAGTTGAAATAATCCCAATTGCCTTACAAAACGACTTCCAAGCCTTTGCGCTCAATCAAGGATAGTAATTTTAGAGATGGCCCGCTTGGGCTTTTATCACCGGCTTCCCATTTTTGGATGGTAGATAAGCTTGTATTGATGGTCAGCGCGAATACTGCCTGACTTAAGCGACTCTTAGTCCGCAAGCGCTTAATGCGCGTTGGGGTCATGGGGGCTACATCCAGGTTTTGTAGAGCCTGGAACTCATCCATACTTTTTTTTGTGATTATTCCTGACCGATGCAAACCAGCCATCGTTTCTCGCATCTCCTGAATGATGCGACTTTTCTTGTTATTGTTCGTCATTTCTCACCTCCTTCATTTCGTTGGCGCTGATTGCAATATCAATGTCGTTATCTGACAAATGCAACAATCTTTTTGCTACTTCTTGTAAGTAGATCAATTCATCTCCACTTACATTGGATTTTTCATTTTTAGCAAATCCATAAATGAAAAACCAGCGCTTCATTAGCTGAGTAGCCACAATCATTCTGGCGCCAGATCTTTTTCCGACCCCAGGCATCCCAATACGTTTTTTATATACATTCCCACCGAGATCAGCATCAATGAGGCCTAAATCCATTTCAATAATTGCAGCCAATAAGTCTTGATCATAAATATTGCATTTCATCATCCATTTTGTAAAAGATTTGGTTTTAAATATACGCTTTTTGATCATGCAAAACTATACCACCCAGTGGTATAGATAGATATTACCTTATATCTTGACAATGAAAAAGGGGCTGCAATTGCAGCCCCTTTAAAGGTGGATATAAAGGCTTACTTCAATACAGCAAAGATAGAAGTAGTGATGTCATCAACACTGCCAGTGCCATTCACTTTGCGATAGGCAGGTGCTTTCACTTTGTCTGTTGGGCTAGCTTGAACTGCCCAAGAAGAATAGTACT
>CAIMPQ010000166.1 GCA_903843315.1 uncultured beta proteobacterium | reverse complement strand
CTTCTTTGCTGTTATTTATATTTCTGGCGCCCCTCAACTACCAGCAATCTTGCAGGCCCCCTCTGAAAATTCTGTGGCCGCGAAATTGGGGGTGCTTGAGGGTGATCGTGTGATTGGTTGGCAATCCCTATCTTCGACCAAATCTGTACCCCTTTCTGGTGAATTTGAGCCAGTCCCTAGCTGGAATGCATTACGTTGGATTTTGCTCGACGCCCTCACAGCAGAGCAGGGGTTTGCTTTGGAGTTACAGACATCTTCGGGTAGCATCGCCATCAAAAGCTTTTTGGAGTCTGATTTGCCCCAATGGAGTCCTGAGAAAGACCCAATGTTGGCCCTAGGTATTAGGCCAAAGCCAAGCGCTTTTGCCGATTGGACAGAATTGAAATTGGGCCCCTTAGATGCTGTGGGTTTTGCAGCCCAAAGGGTCTGGTTAATCACCAAAGTATCCACTAGGCTAATGGCGGGAATATTTACTGGAAATACCTCATTCAAACAGTTGGGAGGCCCGCTCAGTATTGCCGATATGGCAGGCAGGTCAGCCCAGGTTGGGTGGCAACCGTTTTTGGCATTTTTAGCACTTATGAGTATTAGTATTGGCTTGTTGAATTTGCTCCCTTTTCCTATGTTAGATGGGGGGCAGCTCCTGTATGATGCATGGGAGATGGTCGCTGGTAAGCGAATATCGATTTCAATGCAGGAACAGTTCCAAAAAGTGGGCTTTCTTTTGTTGATCTCCCTATCCCTGCTGGCCTTGTTTAACGATTTACAACGCTATTTTTCGCCTTGAATTTTCTGACTTCCTTCTTTCGCATATCCCCTCGTCTCATTGCTCAGCTTTTGTTGGCATTTGCCGCCTGTATCAGCTTGAATGTTGGCGCAGCTGAATCCTTTATTGTGAAGGATATTCGGGTGGAGGGATTGCAGCGCGTCGAGCCAGGAACGGTATTTAGTTACCTTCCGGTTCAGGTGGGGGAAACTTTCACCGAAGAGAAGGGGGCCGAGGCAATTAAAGCCTTGTATAGCACGGGCTTCTTTAGGGATGTCCAGATACAAGCACAGGGCAATGTACTAATTGTGATTGTCGAAGAGCGCCCAACCATTTCTCGGATTGAATTTACGGGAATGAAAGAGTTTGACCAGGAAAATATTCGTAAGTCCCTTAAGGCGGTTGGTGTAGGAGAAGCTCGTTTTTATGACAAAGCATTAATTGATAAAGCAGAGCAAGAGTTAAAACGTGCCTATGTTGGTAAAGGTTTATATGCCGCAGAGATCGTTGCAACCGTTACGCCGTTAGAGCGCAATCAGGTGGCGGTTTATTTCAATATTGATGAAGGCCCTGTTGCCAAAATTCAGGAGATTAACTTTATTGGAAATGAGGCGTTTAGCGAAAGCACTCTGAGAAGTGAAATGCAGCTAAGGACTGGTGGCTGGTTATCCTGGTATAGCAAAGACAATTTGTACTCAAAACAAAAGCTGACCGCTGACCTAGAAACAATCCGCTCTTATTATCTTAACCGTGGCTACCTTGAATTCATCATTGAGTCCACTCAGGTTTCGATTACCCCAGATAAAAAAGGGGTTTACCTCACCATTAGCATTCGTGAGGGAAAAATGTTCACAGTTAAGGATGTGCGTCTTGCCGGAGAAACGCTTGGCAAGGAAGCGGAGCTCATGCAGCTAGTTGTTTTAAAGCCAGGAGATACCTTTTCGTCTGCGCGCTTGACTGAAAGTACCAAAGCAATTGCAGAGATATTAGGCTCTTATGGATATGCTTTTGCTAGCATTAATCCACAACCAGATGTTCGTCGAGAACTATCAGAGGTTGACCTCACTTTAGTGATTGATCCAGGTCGCAGAATCTACGTTCGACAGGTGAATATTTCAGGAAACGCAAAAACACGTGACGTTGTTATTCGTCGGGAAATGCGCCAGTTCGAAAGCTCTTGGTTTGACAGCGACAAAATTGACTTGTCTAAAAAACGTTTAGGTCGATTGGGTTACTTTACGGATACAGATATTTCAACCGAAGATGTTCCAGGCTCTCCAGACCAAGTTGACGTGAACGTCGCGGTAAAAGAAAAGCCGACTGGAGCTGTAACCCTAGGGGCTGGTTTCTCTACTACCGAGAAGTTAATTCTGTCTGCGGGTGTTAATCAAGACAACGCATTCGGAACTGGTACGGCGGTTGGTTTGAATTTTTCTATGGGTAAGATTAACCAGAATCTGACCCTTTCGAATTACGATCCTTATTTTACTGAGGATGGCATTAGTCGTTATACCGATCTGTACTATCGCTCCTCAAAGCCTTTGTACTACGTTGGCGATACTGATTACCAAATTAAATCAGTTGGCTCGAATATCAAGCTTGGCGTTCCCTATACTGAAGTGGATCGCATTTTCTT
>CAIMPQ010000165.1 GCA_903843315.1 uncultured beta proteobacterium | reverse complement strand
AGCCAGTTTTCGTAAGCGAGGACTTTATCATCACCATCAACTGCTGCAATAGAGTCTTCCAAATCTAAAATAGTAGAAAGCGCTGCTTCTAGCACCACGTCATTGATACCGGCAGGATCACCAGAGCCAATGGTTTTGTTTTTATTAATTTCGATATCAATATGAATGCCGTTGTTACGAAGCAAGATAGAGCTTGGTGCTGTTGCATCGCCCTGGTAACCAACGAATTGTTTCTCATCAGATAAACCAGTGCTACTGCCATCTTTTAGCTTCACGGTCAGCTTGTTACCATCTACCGTATAGGCTACTGCATCGCGATGTGAACCTTTGGCTAAAGGAGCAGATTGATCCAGGAAATTACGTGCGTAAGCAACTACTTTTGCACCCCGAATAGGGTTGTATGCGCCGGATTTAGTGGCACCATCTTCTTCGGAGAGAACGTCAGTACCGTAAAGCGCATCATACAAAGAACCCCAACGGGCGTTAGCAGCATTTAAAGCGTAGCGCGCATTGAGAACCGGAACCACCAATTGCGGGCCCGCTTGCAAAGCTAATTCATCATCTACATTCTTGGTGGTACCAATGACTTTTCCTGGGACATCATCAAGGTAGCCAATTTCTTTTAAGAACTTGCGATAGGCAGGCATATCTTTGATTGGACCTGGGTTTGCTTGATGCCATTTATCCAAATCAAGTTGCAAGCGATCACGTTTTGCCAGTAAGGCTTCATTTTTTGGAGTTAAGTCCTTAACGATTTCATCAAAACCCTTCCAAAAGTCGGCGCTCTTAATGCCGGTACCAGGAAGTACTTTGTCTTCGATAAAGCGATACAGAGGAGTTGCCACTTGAAGGCTATTACAGGTAGTGCGCGCAGTCATGTTCTTATTTTCTTCAGCTAAAGTTAATCAATATGGGTAATTGGGTATTTTCCATCAATCCTGAAATGGGTGCTGGAGCAAGATGGTTTCATCGCGCTCTGGGCCGGTAGAGACCATCGCAATTGGCTTCCCAGCCACTGCTTCAATACGGCGCAGGAAGTTCTGAGCCTCTATTGGCAGCTTGTCCCATTCCCGGATACCGAAGGTGGTGCCCTTCCAGCCTGGAAAATCTTCATAGATAGGTTCGCAACGGGCAACAGATTCTGCGCCGCGTGGCAAGACATCCAATTTCTGGCCATCGAGGTTATAACCAACGCAAAGGCGAATAGTTTCAAAGCCATCAAGGACATCTAGCTTGGTGATGCATAAGCCAGAAAGACCATTAATCTGAATAGAGCGCTTCAATGCAGCCGCATCCAACCAACCCGTGCGACGTGGGCGACCAGTGACTGATCCAAACTCTTTACCCACCTCGGCCAAACGAATGCCGATTGGGTCTTGCTTGGCAGGATTGTCATGGTCATACAGTTCACTTGGGAATGGACCTGCGCCAACACGTGTGCAATAGGCCTTCGTAATACCCAAGATATATTGCAAAGAATCAGGGCCCACTCCAGAGCCAGCTGCAGCATTACCCGCTACGCAGTTACTCGAGGTGACATAGGGATAGGTTCCATGATCGATATCAAGCAAGGTGCCCTGAGCACCTTCAAACAGCAAATTTTTACCCGCTTGTTCAGCAGCATACAAAGCGCTAGAGACATCCACCACCATGGGTTTGAGACGTTCTGCATAAGACATCGCTTCTGTCAAAGTCTTTTCATAATTTACGGGTTCTGCACCATAGTAATTTGTGAGCATGAAATTGTGGTATTCCAAATTCTCGCGCAATTGCTCAGCAAACTTTTCTGGGTAAAACAAATCTTGTACACGCAATGCACGGCGGGCTACCTTATCTTCATAAGCTGGGCCAATACCGCGACCTGTAGTGCCAATCTTTGCTTCGCCCCGTTTCTTTTCACGTGCATGGTCAATAGCGACGTGGTACGGCAGAATTAAAGTAGCTGCTTCAGAAATCTTCAAGCGAGACTGCACATCTAAGCCGGCTAACTCAAGCTCACCAATCTCTTTAAAGAGGGCTTCTGGAGACAACACGACACCGTTACCGATATAGCAGATCACTTCTTTATGCATGATTCCCGATGGAATCAAACGCAAGATGGTTTTCTTGTCACCAATAATCAAGGTGTGGCCAGCATTGTGACCACCTTGGAAGCGAACCACTGCTTGCGCATGATCAGTCAACCAATCTACTACCTTACCTTTGCCTTCATCACCCCACTGGGTGCCAATGACAACTACGTTACGACCTTTAGCTTGCTGCTTTGAAGACATATTGAAATCCAAAAAGATAATTACAAAATAGGTTAATTGTTCGCTTTGATACTTGGCTGCTTTGCGGCTTTATTTTTTCTTTACTTCCCAAGAGCTGCCCTGCTTTACCAGCTCGCGATCACATGCATATTCAGCGGCTTCAACTGTTTCATCGGCCATTAACTGAATTACAACTTCGCCAGAGCTACGCAATTTCGCAATAGCTTGATTCAAAGCCGCATCATCAATCCATGGAGCAACAATGGCTTGCTTACGTACTTGCAGAGGCGATAAGTTTGCCAATGTTAGAAGATCCAATGAGAAACCGGTTGCTGGACGTGAGCGGCCAAAGGCCTGACCCACATGGTCATAACGACCGCCTCTTGCAATGGGTTGAGGAAGCTTGTCAATATAAGCAGCGAACATCACACCACTGTGATATTGGTAACCACGCAGATCTGCTAAATCAATACTGAGCTCTAAGCCGCTAGCAGAACTTGCCGCTGCAACTAAGCGTTCGAGATCTGCCAAAGCCTGATCGATAGCAACATGTTTTGGCAATACTTTTTTAGCCTTGCTTATTACTTCTGCACAAGGGCCATTCAATTCCGTTAAAGCCATCAGTGCTGCACTGATATTTGCTGGCAAACACGTTGCCCATTGACTTAAGCGAGGGCGATCCTTGGTTTGTAAAAAACCATACAAAGTTTCAATAGTCTCTTTATCGAGATTTTGATCGGCCAAAATTCCCGTCAAAATACCAGCGTGAGATAGGTCAAGGTAAACCTTTCCTAAGCCCGCAATAGAAAGTGTTTTGAGTAGCAGCGTAATTGCCTCAAAATCGGCTTCCCAAGTTGCGCAGCCATAAATCTCTGCGCCTAATTGCAGATCTTCGCGTGCAGAACTACCTACTGGGGTGCGAGCATGTGCTACAGAGCCTGCATAGCAAAGGCGCGTAACGCCAGCGCGATTGAGTAAATGTGCATCGATACGCGCCACTTGAGGAGTAATGTCGGCACGCAAACCCAAGGTACGACCTGACAACTGATCCACCAACTTAAAGGTTTGAAGATTGAGATCTGAACCAGTGCCAGTCAATAAGGAGTCCAAGAACTCCAAAATGGGAGGGGCAACCAATTCATATCCGTAGGATTGATACAAATCCAAAATGGAGCGACGCAAAGTCTCGACCTTGCGAGCCTCGACTGGCAAAACATCTGCTATATCTTCAGGAAGTAACCAACGATTCATGATGAGGAATAATCACTTTCTTATTTTTTATGCAGGAACTTAAAGAATTCGCCATTGGGCTCCACCACCATGATGTCTTTCTTATCCTTGAAAGAACTCCGGTAGGCTTCCAAACTTTGGTAGAACTGAGCAAACTGCGGATCACGTCCAAAAGCTTCGGCATAGAGGGCTGTAGCCTTTGCATCCCCTGCCCCTTTAATTTTTTGTGCATCACGATAGGCTTCTGCCAAAATCGTGTCGCGCTGACGTTCCGCATTTGCGCGAATCTTATCCGACTCTGCAGCACCCATAGAGCGCAGTTCATTTGCAACCCGTTTGCGTTCAGCCTCCATGCGTCGATAGACCGAGTCGCTAATTTCTGCCAGGAGGTCCACACGCTTTAAACGCACATCTACAATTTCAACGCCAATATCAGCAGCATCATCTGCGACTTTTTTTCGAATGCCCTGCATGACTTCTTCACGCTGATCAGAAATCAACTCACGCACCGTACGTTTGGTGAATTCTTCATTCAAAGCAGAACGAACTAGCTGGGTTAAACGGTCTTGAGCCAAGCGCTCATCGCCCTTAAAACTAATAAAGAATTTACGAGGATCGACTATGCGCCATTTCACATACGAGTCCACGAGCAGATTTTTCTTCTCGGCGGTAATAAAACGTTCCGCTTCTGGATTGTCGATAGTCAAAATGCGGCGGTCAAAGAAACGTACGCTTTCGAAGGGGGCTGGTAGCTTTACTCGCAGGCCAGGCTCTTCAATTATTCGCACGATCTGTCCAAAAGAGAACACCACTGCAAACTTGCGCTGATCTACAACGAAAACGCTAGAAGACAGGATATAGATCACTGCAATGAAAGCAATAATTGCAGCAATTAAACGATTCGCATTCATTATCTTGCCTCCCGATCACGACTACGGAGGCCATCACGCTTATCTACCGTGTTATTCACTGTAGGTGCAGATGATGTAGGGGTAGAAATCAAGGGAGAACTAGGACTGGCTGTGCCTGTTGCGCCACCCACAGTTACACTTCCAGTTGGAGTACTAGTGCTGGGTTGATTTACTTGATTGTTAGCAGCTTGGGTGCTTTCCGCACTTACCTGAGCAACGATCTTGTCCAATGGTAAATACAGCAGGCTATTGCTCTTTGTCGTATCAACCAAAATCTTGGTAACGTTGTTATACATTTCGCGCATGCTATCGATATACATCCGATCACGTGTTACTTGCGGTGCCTTTGAGTACTCAACCAAAATCTGCTTGAAGCGCGTTGCATCGCCTTCTGCGGTAGCCACTACTCTTGCCTTATAGCCCTCAGCCTCTTGAATCAAGCGGGCTGCCGTTCCTTTGGCGCGAGGAATAATGTCATTGGCATAAGCCTGACCTTCACTCTTTAAACGCTCTTGGTCTTGACCAGCTTTTACTGCGTCATCAAACGCAGCTTGTACTTGCTCGGGGGGTTGCACGTTTTGCACGGTCACGCTAGTAACGTAAATGCCACTCTTATAGCTATCTAGAATTTTTTGAATCGAGTTAGCCAAATCAATACCAATCTTTTCGCGCCCTTCATAGAGGACGGTATCCATTTTGCTGCGCGCCACAATTTCACGGACAGCTGTTTCAGCCGCTTGCACTACGGTTGCATCCGGATCGCGATTGTTAAATAAATAATCAGTTGGATCTTTCAGCCGATATTGCACGGCAAAGCGCACGTCGATGATATTTTCATCTTCAGTGAGCATGGAAGAATCTTTTTGGTTGGTTGCCTTGATCAACACTGGGCGACCTACTTCAACAGAGCGCACACCAGACAGATTTACGGTCTCTTCAGACTGAATTGGCCAAGGCATACGCCAGTTAATACCAGGCTTCGCGGTGTAATCGTATTTACCAAAGGTCAGAATAACGCCAGCCTGGCCTTCTTGAATAATGAAAAAGCCGCTGCATAGCCAAATGAAGAAGATGCCAGCCGCACCGAGCAGAATGCTCGCTTTTGATCCAAACGGATTTTTGAAATTAAAGTTTGGTACGCCAATACCGCCGTTACCGCCGCCATTGCCGCCGCTGCCACCATTACCGCCACGTTGAGAGGGCGGAGGAATGTCAGTGCTGTTTGGTTTATTAGCAGGCTTAGTTACCGTTGCACCTGGCTTCTTCTTGCCGCCAAAGATGCCAGCTAATCTGTCATTGAAATCACGCCACAGTTCATCTAAATCAGGAGGACCATCCGGCTTAGTAGCTGGAGGTTGATTACTTGGCTGAGTTTCAACTGGTTTATTGGTATCTGGATCTACTTTGGGAGATTGATCACCCCCCTGCCCATCTTTGGCATCTTTAGATCCGGTGTTGTGGCTATTGCCCCAACCTGGGTCATTGATTGCAAAAAGGTCCAGAAATTTACGCGTCATTAGAAAAATAGCTTCGGTTGGAAATCGGATTAAATTCAGAAGATTCTGGTCGTTCAGGTAATGGTTCTAAAAACTCATCCGGGGCCAATTGCTTCTTGGCACGGTTGTGCTCGACCCTTATTCTATCAGTCATTTGCGAGCATTCAGCGAGTGCCGAGCGGAGCAAATCAAGACCTAAGCCCGTCTGGGCTGATAAGAAAATTTGACTTGGAAATCCCTCGCCATCCCGCTCTAAAACGGCCCCGCGGGTAAAAGTCTGGGGCATCTGGTCTATCTTGTTCATCACCTCAATCCGAGGGATATCTTGGGCACCAATTTCCGCTAAAACCGCCTCTACTTCAGCCTTTTGCTCTCTGGCAACCGGGCTACAGGCATCAATCACGTGCAAAATCAGGTCTGCATGGATGGTTTCATCTAGGGTTGCCCTAAAAGCCTCTACCAGCTGGTGAGGCAACTCTCGAATAAATCCAACGGTATCTGAGACCACAATCGACCCAACTCCCTCCAGATGGACTTTTCTTGAGGTGGTGTCCAGGGTGGCAAATAATTGATCGGCTGCGTATGTCCCTGCTTTGGTTAGGGCATTAAATAAGGTGGATTTACCGGCATTGGTGTAACCAACCAAGGAAACCGAGAACACACCCTTCCGGTTGCGGGCTCTTCTTTGGGTTCGTTGCTGACGCTGGAGTTTTTCAAGCTCATTCTCTAAGCGCTTAGCTTTGGTAGCCAGCATCCGGCGATCCAACTCCATCTGCGTTTCACCAGGACCGCCACGTACACCAATACCACCGCGTTGACGCTCCAAGTGACTCCATGCTCGAACTAAGCGTGACATGCGATAGCGTACTTGCGCCAACTCTACTTGTGTTTTACCAATATGACTTTGCGCTCTTTGACTAAAGATATCCAAAATCAGACCTGTGCGATCCATCACGTGACGGTCAAGGTGGCGCTCTAAGTTTCGCTGTTGCGTTGGAGATAGTGGGTGATTAAAGATTGCCAATTCAGCGTCTTGTTCTTCCATCACACGCTTGAGTTCATTCGCTTTTCCTGAGCCAATGAATAAAGCGGGATCGGTTTTACCCTTCCGGGCGATCACACTAGCTGTGGGTATAGAGCCCGCGCTATCAGCCAAGAGGCTGAGTTCGGCCATGCTATCTGCAAAATCTTCGCGTCCTGTATCAACACCCACGAGGACGGCGCGTGCCGCATCTACTCCAGTTTTATACAGGGCTAGCTTCTTCTATACGGAAGTCAATCGCACGAGCGGGAACGATCGTCGAGATTGCATGTTTGTAAACCATCTGCGTCACAGTATTGCGCAAGAGCACTACATATTGATCAAAAGATTCAATATTGCCTTGCAACTTAATGCCGTTGACGAGATAGATCGAAACAGGAATATGCTCTTTGCGCAAGGCATTGAGGAATGGATCCTGAAGTAACTGAATTTTGTTGGGGTTGTTATTACTCATACTGCTCCTTAATTATCTTTTACTGATCTGTTTTTATTTTGGGAGTCTTGCTTTTTTAAATAAATATTTACTGGTTTGAAACTGGTGTCACCACCATTACTGAACCCTCTATATTGGGCTTATTTTCTAGAAAATCAAGCCCCCAGCGGGCGTAATCGATCAAGCGTATTCAAAAATTACCGTTTTTTACCCTTTTTACCTTTATCTGCATCGACATAGGGGTTTTTAGCGGTATTCATCTGAATGCGCATAGGGGTGCCGCGTAACTTGAATACTTCCCTAAATCGTCCTTCGAGATAGCGCTTGTAACTATCCGTTACGCCGCTCAATGCAGTTCCATGAATGACCACAATTGGAGGATTCATACCCCCTTGGTGCGCATAACGCAATTTTGGACGACCCATACCCACGCGTTTTGGCTGCTGATGTTCAATTGCCTCTTCTAAGATGCGAGTCAAACGTGGGGTTGGAAGTTTAGCCATTGCCGCAGCATATGCTGCATCCACATCTTTAAAGAGCTCTTTAAGGCCGGTGCCTTTTTTTGCGGAGATTGGGTGCACATTGGCAAAATCTAAGAAACGCAACTTTTGCTCAATCTCTAAGCGCGCACGTTCTTTCACATACGCATCGATACCATCCCACTTGTTTACCGCAACGACAAGTGCACGCCCTGCTTCAACAATAAATCCGGCGATGTGTGCATCTTGCTCAGAAATATCCTGTTGCGCATCTAACATCAAGATGACAACGTTGCAATCCGCAATGGCTTGCAGTGTTTTCACCACCGAGAACTTCTCAATTGCTTCAAATACTTTACCGCGACGACGCAAACCTGCAGTGTCAACCAAGATGTATGGCTTACCATTGCGCTCGAATGGAACTTCAATTGCATCCCGCGTCGTTCCGGGCATGTCAAACGCAATCACCCGCTCTTCACCGATTAATTTATTAATCAAAGTGGATTTACCGACGTTCGGACGACCTACGACCGCAATCTTCATTGGGCGATTTGGATCGTTCGCCAATTCTTCTTCGTCGGGCTCTGCGATTCCCAAAGAGTCTAAAGCGTCATCGATCAGCCCACGAACACCATCGCCATGCGCAGAAGAAATTGGGAAGGGCTCACCTAAACCGAGCTCATGAAAGTCTGCAGTGACAACACCGGCCTGCATCCCTTCCGTTTTATTGACCGCCAAGATAACTGGGCGACCCGTCTTCCGCAAGAAATCTGCAATGACACGATCTTGTGGCGCCATGCCTAAGCGACCGTCAACCAAGAAAATAATAATGTCTGATTCAGCTACCGCTTGCTTGGTTTGCTTTGCCATTTCGGCAACGATGCCCGTTTTCGCTACAGGTTCAAATCCACCAGTGTCTACGCAAATAAATGCCCGCTCGCCAATACGGCCTTTACCGTAGTGACGATCTCTCGTTAAACCCGAAAAGTCCGCTACCAAGGCATCGCGTGAACGCGTTAAGCGATTAAAGAGTGTCGATTTCCCAACATTGGGACGGCCGACGATAGTGATGACTGGATTCATTTTGGACTGTACGCCGCTAATTTCCCACCTTGAGATTGAATCAAGATGAGGCCGCCAACCGCAAGCGGTGCAGCAGAGATTGGACTGCTATCGTGACGAATACGCGCAAGCATCTCGCCATTCGCCTGTGAAAATGCATGAATATAACCTTGAGCATCACCCATGAGTAATACTCTACCCACTGCTAAAGATTCACCCACATCGCGGAACAGGAGTTGGGTATTTTCCCAAATCTGAGCACCGTCTCTAGTAGCAAATGCGGTTACATAAGACCTTTCGTTTGCTGAGAACACCAAATCTTTACCTTGTGATGTGCCGGTGTAGCTTGAGTAATCTTTAAACCAAATGAGGCTGCCAGTGCGTGCCTGTCCACACCCAATCCGACCCTGATAAGAAACTGCGCAGATGATATCGCCTTCCATACTAGGCTTAGCTGTGACATCATTCAGACGCTCAATCTCAGAGAAGCCTTTCGGAAATGAGACTGGTGTTTCCCAAACCAAACCGCCATT
>CAIMPQ010000164.1 GCA_903843315.1 uncultured beta proteobacterium | reverse complement strand
TGCGCGGGGAGGAATCGTCGATGATGTGGCTTTAGCCCAAGCACTTCAAGAGGGAAAGATATTTGCAGCGGGCTTAGATGTATTTGAAGGTGAACCAAACGTACATCCAGACTTACTAAAGTTGAGCAATGTGGTTCTGGCACCGCATATTGCAAGTGCCACTGAGAAAACACGAAGAGCGATGGTAGATTTGGCGATAGAAAACCTACGCGCAGCCCTTGATGGTAAGAAGCCCCCAAGCTTAATTAATCAGGAGCTATTTACGGGCTAATAATGCATGGAGCTTATAAAAAATAAAGCCGAGGACTGACTCGGCTTTATTACTTTAGACGTACGGAAGTTTTATGTTTACTCTGCTTCAATTTCTTCCGAAAGATCACGAAGGGCTAATTCAATCCCGCCAAATTTTCCAGCAACCCAGTTGTACACTTTGCATGCAATCCACAGTAAACCGAAGCCCAATAAGGCATTGAGAATCAAGGCGGAGAGTACCGTAAAACCAGGGATGGCGCCGTCACGAATGAAGGCCACAAAGAGTGCCAACAAGACGATCGGAACTGAGAAGCAGAGATAAACCAAAACTAAGGTTTTGGCTGTGTGCATGGGGTCGAGAAAGACCAGTTCTTTTTTGCTAAGTTTCATAATGACGCAATCTTAAAGCAGTCCATCAAAAAGCGCTACATCTACCCAGTCGCCAGCGGCAATATTTCCTTGCTCATGACCAAGAATGACAAAGCAGTTGGCTTCACTCATGGAACGCAAAATGCCTGCCCCTTGGCTTCCTGTCAGTTTGACAGTGGGCTTTCCATTAGAGTCTCGCCCAAGGATGGCGCGTTGGAATTCGGTGCGACCTGGCTTTTTACGAATCGGTGCCTCACTAATCGCTTGCATTAGAGGCGGCTCAGTTTGATTTGCACCATTTAGCTGCAAAAGGGCAGCGCGGACAAATTGATAGAAGGTCACCATCACTGCAACGGGATTACCGGGCAGCCCAAAAAATAAGGTTTTGCGAGCCGGATTTTTTCCTGCTACCGGCTTGAGGATTCCAAAGGCCATTGGACGTCCTGGGCGCATAGCAATTTTCCAGAAGCCCACATCACCAAGTTCTTGCATGATTTGCTTGGTAAAGTCTGCTTCGCCAACAGAAACACCTCCAGAAGAAATCAGTACGTCAGCTCTCTTAGCTGCGGCACAGAAGGCTTCTTTCAAAGAAGCTGGTTCATCACGCACAATTCCGCAATCAATGATTTCTAGATTAAGGCGATTCAGTAATCCAGTCAGGCTATAGCGATTGCTATCATAGATACTGCCCGCATCTAATGCTTGACCTAATGAACGCAACTCATCACCCGAAGACAAAATAGCAACCTTAAGTCTGCGCTTCACTTTGAGGGAGGCGATGCCAAGGGATGCTGCTAATCCTAAATCGGATGGACGCAATAGGCGACCAGTAGCAATAGCCGGTTTCCCTTGCTGTAAATCTTCACCACGTAGACGACGATTCTCGCCTCGCTTTAATTGATTTTGCTGAAATGCAATTTGAAGATCTTCTTTTGCATTAGTAAATTCTTGAGGAATGACGGTGTCACACCCAACTGGCATGAGGGCGCCTGTCATGATCTTTAAGCACTCACCCTGTTGAATCTTGCCCTCAAACGGCTTACCTGCATAGGCTGTGCCGACTATTCGTAAGATAATTTCGGGCTTGCTGGTATCAAGGCAGGCGCCATCAAAAGCAAAGCCATCCATAGCAGAGTTATCCGCAGCAGGTACATCAATTGGTGAGAGTAAATCCTCGGCCAGGATGCGATCGATGGCCTGATCCAAAGAAACCACTTCAATATCGTTGGGGTCGCCAATCACTTTGGCTTCTTGAATAAGCTCTTCAACCATTTCAGAAATTGCTTTGCGTGCCTCATCAACATGGAGTGAGGAGGTGAGGAGTATTGGGCTATTTGGAGAATGCTTCATACCGAGGCTTCTTCTAGCGTTTTCAATTCTTCAGGAGTGTTGACGTTGGCAAATGCTTGGGCATCATCAAATACGACTGTGCTGCTATGTAATTCCTTGAACCAGTGATCAATTTTGAGATCGCCTTTTTGGAGAAAGGCCTCTAAAGATTTTTGTAAGTCACTGCGCATCAAGCAAAAAACTGGCTGTGCCCATACCTTGCCATCAGACTCTTTGCTAGAGGCATAAACCAGTTGATAATCACCGGCCACCATCTCCTTTGCCAGTTGGGAGGCTAGGTCATTGGGGAGTAGTGGTGAATCGCACGGAGCCGTAAGGAGAAAGGGGGTCTTGCACACCTTGAGACCTGCTGAAAAGCCCGCTAAGGGTCCAGAGAAGTCAGGTGTCTCATCCATCATCACGGGGTAACCATAAGTAGCGTATTTAGTGATGTTGCGGTTCGCATTAATGATGATGGACTTCACTTGATTCTGGAGTCTTGCAATAGTGGACTCTATTAAAGGCTTGCCATGAAACGGAATCAGCCCCTTATCAATACCGCCCATGCGCTGCGCACGACCGCCGGCCAGGATGAGTCCAGTAATTTGATCAGCGTGAATCATTAACCACCAATATAAGACATTTCAACCTTACGATGACCGGTTGCTAGTTTTGCAGTGTGAGAGCCTCGAAGTTCAGAATAATGATCATCCCGTAGCGCCCACGTATTCATCACGGCATTGGCAATTTCTAGATCACTTTTTCCAGAACGTAATAGGGTTTTGAAATCAAATCCTTCGTTGGCAAAAAGACAGAGATACATTTGCCCATCGGTCGAGATGCGGGCACGCGTGCATTCATGGCAGAAAGTTTGGGTCACACTAGAAATGACTCCAATTTCACCAGAGCCATCCCTATAGCGCCAGCGCTGTGCTACTTCACCCATGTAGTTAGCTTGCGCAGACTCCAAAGGGAAGACTTCATTTATTCTGGCAATGACTTCTTGGGAGGGCAGTACTTCTGCCATATTCCAACCATTTGAGCTGCCTACATCCATAAATTCAATAAAACGCAGTATCACACCACTACCTTTGAAATGCTTGGCCATGGGCACGATTTCATGATCGTTCACCCCTTTTTTCACCACCATATTGACTTTGATGTTTTCAAAACCCGCTTCTTGAGCTGCCTTAATACCATCAAGCACATCGGCCACCGGAAAATCAACGTCATTCATTTTCTTGAAGATGGCATCATCTAAACCATCAAGGCTCACAGTGAGTCTTTGCAAACCCGCAGCTTTTAGTGCAACTGCTTTTTTACGCAGGATGCTGCCATTCGTAGTTAAGGTGAGATCCAGAGGCTTACCTTCAGGAGTGCGAACTTGTGACAACATCTCGATGAGGATTTCTAAATTCTTACGCAGTAAAGGCTCGCCCCCCGTCAGTCGAATCTTCTCGACACCCAGCGTTGAAAAGATGGATGTTAGGCGGGTAATTTCTTCAAAGCTGAGTAACTCGTTGTGCGAAAGATAAGGATAATTTTTGTCAAACACTTCCTTGGGCATGCAATAGGTGCAGCGGAAGTTACAGCGATCGGTTACTGAAATTCTGAGATCACGGAGCGTGCGTCCACGAGCATCTTGAGTATGACCGTGGGGCTCGATTAGTGGAGCGCCAAAAGACGGCGTTAGGCCTTTACCTTCATCGATGCGAATGGGAATGACTTTTTCAACCATATTCTCAATTATGGCGGTGAAACGGGGTTTCTGCCAAACCGCCCAATATCCTTTTGGGATAAAAGGCAGTCTGGAGAAAAAGCTTAAATACGCGTTAGACCGATTTTTCTTGGCCGCCGGTTTCAACTAAAACCATTGGACCATCAGGCAATGTTGCCGCAGGTTTGGGTGTTCTACCTAAATTCGCTGGTTCAGCCTGAATCTGGCCTTGTGCCTCAGCATGCTTAGAGGCATCCGTTGCTACCCAAATCATGCCAGCAGATTGCACCACACTATGCAATGGTGTTTCTTCGAGCGCCTGGAAGGCAACTTTTGGAAGCTCTGGCATTGGCTTAGCAATCACTTCAATTGCAGCCACTACTGCTACTGGAGCGCTTGCTTGCGAAGCTGGTGCAGGACGGTTTGACTGACGTGGAGCGCGCGGCGCACGTTCCTGTTTTTCAACTACAGGTTTTGCATTGCCAAAGCTATTCACAATATTCTGAATCGGCATTGAAGCAGATGCGCCACCCATTCCTACAGGAGGGCCTGAGAATGGAGTTGCTGCTGCAGGGGCTGCGATAACGGCATCGCCATTTTCCTCAGTACGTTCGCCACGTTGACCACGACCACGGCCACGACGGTTACGTCCACGACCACGGCGCTCATCACCTTCAGCACTAGGGGCGGCATCGCTACCAGGAGCAACTTCAGTTGCGGGGGTTATCGCCGCTGGATTTGCTTGACGCTCAGGTTTTGGACTAGCTTGATTACGGTTACCGTTACGGTTGTTGCGGTTACCGTTGCGCGTATTGGTAGTGCCTTCGGGAGTGCCCTCAGCAGCATTCGCTGCAGGACGTTCTACACGTTCACCATTGCGATCATTGCGTTCGCCGCGACGGTTACGACCCCGATTGCGATCGCCACCATTACCATTGCGACCTTGATTGCGGCCACGGGCATTGCTTGGGGCTGGCTTTTCTTCAACTGCAGGTGATGAAGAGAACAGTTTCTTGATAAAACCAAAGAGGCCGCCAGCGCTTTCAGTTACCGCTTTTTCAGTACGTGCTGGACGTGGCTGACTTACGGGTGCAGGTTGCGTTGGGGTAATACCTTTGACTGCTGCTTCTGGACGAACTTTCACCTCAGCATCTTTACGACTAACTGTGGTGTCGGTTTCGAGTTCACGAGCTGCTTCTTCAGCCATGACATAACTTGCTTTTTGATCGTCAAGACGTGGATCATCATGACGCAAACGCTCTAACTTGTAATGGGGTGTTTCTAAATGCTTATTTGGAATCATCAAGACATTCACTTTGAAGCGAGTCTCAATTTTGATTACTTCAGCACGCTTTTCATTCAAGAGGAAGGCAGCTACTTCAACTGGAACCTGTGTATGAATCGCCGCAGTGTTCTCTTTCATCGCTTCTTCTTGGATGATGCGAAGAACTTGCAATGCTGAAGACTCGGTATCGCGAATGTGACCCGTGCCGTTACAACGTGGGCAGGTTACGTGGCTACCTTCGGATAGCGCTGGGCGCAAACGTTGGCGTGACATTTCCATCAAGCCAAATTTGGAGATCTTACCCATTTGAACGCGTGCACGGTCATGGCGCAGAGCATCGCGTAGGCGGTTCTCAACATCTTTTTGTGCTTTGCTGGATTCCATATCAATGAAGTCAATGACGATGAGGCCACCCAAGTCACGTAAACGTGCTTGACGGGCGATTTCATCAGCCGCTTCTAAGTTGGTACGGGTTGCCGTTTCTTCAATATCAGAACCACGGGTGGCGCGTGCGGAGTTGACGTCTACAGAAACCAAAGCTTCAGTGTGGTCGATAACGATCGCACCACCAGATGGCAATGGCACAGTACGTGAGTACGCGGTTTCAATTTGATGCTCGATTTGGAAGCGTGAGAACAAAGGTACATCGTCGTGATAACGCTTCACTCTTGGCAAATTATCAGGCATTACTACTGACATAAATGCAGCAGCTTGCTCATAAATGTCATCTGTATCAATGAGAATCTCACCGATATCTGGTTGGAAGTAATCACGGATTGCACGAATCACCAAGCTCGATTCGAGGTAAATCAATAGTGGCGCTGAATTGCCTTTAGCGGCTTCATCAATCGCTTTCCACAATTGCATGAGATAACTTAAGTCCCATTGCAACTCAGTGGCATCACGGCCGATACCTGCGGTACGAGCAATGATGCTCATGCCATCCGGCACTTCTAATTGAGACATTGCTTCACGGAGTTCTTGGCGGTCTTCACCTTCAATGCGGCGGGATACGCCACCTCCACGGGGGTTATTCGGCATTAATACCAAATAACGACCAGCCAGGGAGACGAAAGAGGTTAAAGCCGCGCCTTTTTGGCCGCGCTCTTCTTTTTCTACCTGAACAATGATTTCTTGACCTTCGCGCAGGGCATCCTTAATGGAAGCATTGCGGACGTCTATGCCCTCTTTAAAATAAGTACGGGCTACTTCTTTAAATGGCAAAAAGCCATGGCGTTCTTCACCGTAATTGACAAAGCAAGCCTCAAGAGAGGGTTCAATGCGGGTAATAACACCTTTGTAAATATTGCCTTTACGTTGTTCACGACCGGCAGCTTCGATATCAATATCAATGAGTTTTTGACCATCAACGATGGCAACTCGCAACTCTTCTTGTTGAGTTGCATTAAATAACATGCGTTTCATAACACTCTCCTATGGGGGAGGGCGTCGTTGCGCGCTGCGTTAAGGGACAATTTCGATACCACTTAAGGCAAAGCCTTAAGGCGGTTGAATAGTGTGGATCATGCAAATCTAGGCATTTTTTACCTAGTCCACCAAGTTAACGCTTGGTTAAATCGGTGCCACACTTGACGATCGCCGCAGAGACCTCCTTTAGGTCATCAATGCAGGCGCGCGCCTGAAAACTGTCTTCTAATCGCGGGTCGCGGCATACGGCACACCAACCCTGCGCCTCATTACAACGGGGGAGGGGCAACCC
>CAIMPQ010000163.1 GCA_903843315.1 uncultured beta proteobacterium | reverse complement strand
TATGTGTATGACTTAGAGCTTCCTGAAAACTTTATGCCTACCAATCATGATGGTGAAGTCAGCGGCTTTATTGAAATCTCTCTCGCTGAGGCAGCGGCCCGCATTCTGGCTGATGAATTTACCAGCGATGCAGCATTTGTGACCGCCGACTATATATTGCGCTGCAATAAGTAACTTTAAAGTTATCTCTAGGGCATCTTGATAACAATCCTGGGGCTTCACCTCAATTCGTGGTTAAATCCTCATTAAGGATGAAACAGGGGTGCCCTGTATGGCAGATTTTGCCTAAAGGCGCTGAGAAAGACCCTAGAACCCGATCCAGGTAATGCTGGCGTGGGAAGTTACATCAGACCGACACCCGGTTTCGTCCATCTAAAACAGCTAGGAGATGGACGTGAGTAAAGACAAGCAAAAAACTAAACATGAAATTCCAAGCTTAAAAAGTTTGGAACGCGACTTCGGCCAGAAGTTCGCCTATCCCGCATCAAGTAAAACTTATTTACAAGGTTCGCATGCGGATATTAAAGCGCCAATTCGAATGATTGAGCAATTGCCTACACGTGTTGGTGAAGAAATGATCCCGAACCCACCCGTACCGGTCTATGACACATCTGGACCCTATAGCGATCCAGAAATTGTGATCAATCTGGAAAATGGTTTACCAAGATTGCGCGATCGTTGGATTGAGGAACGCAACGATACCGTTCAACTAGCTGGTCCAAGTTCTGAGTATGGTGTTTCACGCTCACAGGATGAAGCAACCCAAAAATTACGATTTGCCCACATCAGTGCACCTCGCGTTGCTAAAGCTGGAAGCAATGTCAGTCAGATGTATTACGCTCGCCAAGGCATCGTGACTCCTGAAATGGAATACGTCGCTTTGCGTGAATCGATGGGCTTAGAGCAACTGCGCAAAGATCCTGCCTATAAACAACTCCTTAAGCAACACCCAGGCAAGTCTTATGGCGCAAACCTACCTGACATTGTGACAGGTGAGTTTGTGCGTTCTGAGATTGCTGCTGGTCGTGCAATCATCCCTGCCAATATCAACCACCCTGAGTTAGAGCCAATGATTATTGGTCGTAACTTCCGCGTGAAAATTAATGGCAACCTCGGTAACTCAGCTGTGACATCGTCCATTAACGAAGAAGTTGAGAAAATGGTTTGGTCGATTCGTTGGGGCGCCGATACCATCATGGATCTTTCTACTGGTAAACATATTCATGAAACGCGTGAGTGGATTATTCGTAACTCACCTGTTCCAATTGGTACGGTACCGATTTACCAAGCTTTGGATAAGACCGGCGGTATTGCCGAAGACCTCACTTGGGAAATGTTCCGCGATACCTTGGTTGAACAAGCTGAACAAGGGGTTGACTACTTCACTATTCATGCAGGCGTTCTCCTTCGCTACGTGCCTTTAACTGCTGAGCGTCTTACTGGCATTGTTTCTCGTGGTGGATCCATCATGGCGAAGTGGTGCCTAGCTCACCATAAAGAAAACTTCCTCTATACCAAGTTTGATGAGATCTGCGAAATCATGAAAGCGTATGACGTGTCATTTAGTTTGGGTGACGGTTTACGTCCTGGATGTATTGCGGACTCTAACGATGCTGCGCAGTTTGGCGAACTTCACACCCTTGGCGAACTCACTGCTAAAGCATGGAAGCATGATGTTCAAGTCATGATCGAAGGTCCGGGCCACGTACCAATGCAACGCATCGAAGAAAATATGACTGAAGAGCTGAAGCATTGCTTGGAAGCCCCCTTCTATACCCTTGGACCATTGATTACCGATATTGCTCCTGGCTACGATCACATTACGAGTGGCATTGGTGCAGCGCAAATTGGTTGGTATGGCACTGCCATGCTTTGTTATGTGACCCCTAAAGAGCATCTAGGTTTACCGGATAAAGAAGATGTTCGCGTAGGCATCATTACTTACAAGATTGCTGCTCATGGTGCTGACCTGGCTAAAGGATTACCGGGTGCCCAAGTTCGTGATAACGCTCTATCCAAAGCCCGCTTTGAATTCCGCTGGGAAGATCAATTTAATCTGGGCCTCGACCCTGAACGTGCACGCGAATACCATGATGCAACCTTACCGGCAGAAGGTGCCAAGATTGCTCACTTCTGTTCGATGTGTGGTCCGAAATTCTGCTCCATGAAGATCACACAGGAAGTGCGCGACTATGCCGCTACATTAGATGCTGATGGCAATCCAAAGATAGCGCTTAAGGTAATTCCGATTGCAGAAGTAAAGGATGTGGTGCAGGAAGCTGAAAAGGGTATGGAAGAAATGTCAGCAGAGTTCCGTAAACGCGGTAGCGAGATCTATCAGTAAGTGATATCCATGAGCAAGTTCGCTAATAGCAAATATGCAATAGTAGGCGCCGGTCTGATGGGCCGGATGCTTGCTGTTGCACTTGCTAAGCGCGGAGCACAGGTGGATCTTTTTGAGAAAGGCAATTCAGATGCTGATTTGTCGCCTGCTCGAATTGCAGCAGCCATGCTCGCTCCCCTAGCTGAGTCTGCTATCACTGAAGATAACGTTGTTCGAATGGGCATTCATAGTTTGCCGCGTTGGAAGCAATTGATTGCAGAACTTTCAGCGCCAGTATTTTTTCAACAAAATGGCACATTGATTTTGTGGCACCGTCAAGATGCAAGTGATGCAGAACGTTTTACAGCCCACCTCGAAAGAAATAGTCGTAATAACAAACAGCTAGCTGCCCCACAAAAATTAGACAGCCAATCCTTACGTAATATCGAGCCTAGTGTTGCAGATCGCTTTACACAAGGCTTGTATTTACCCAATGAAGGCCAGCTAGACAATCGCCAGCTATTAGATGCGCTCCTGATTGAACTAGCTCATCTTCAGGTTCATTGCCACTGGAACACCGAGATAAATCCAGACGATCTTCGAAAAGAGGATTCTTATCAAGCTGTCATTGACTGCCGTGGTACAGGTGCAAAGAATGCTTGGACGTCTAATAGCGGTAATGCATTACGCGGTGTTCGCGGTGAAGTTGTACGCTTGTATGCGCCTGAAGTGAAACTGAAGCGCCCCACTCGTTTAATCCATCCACGCTACCCAATCTATATCGCACCAAAGGAAAATGATATCTATGTGGTTGGTGCTACTGAAATTGAATCTGATGATTTATCAGAGGTGAGTGTACGTTCGGCCATGGAGTTACTAAGTGCAATATATACCGTACATAGTGGCTTTGCTGAGGCCCGCATATTAGAAATGGCCACCCAATG
>CAIMPQ010000162.1 GCA_903843315.1 uncultured beta proteobacterium | reverse complement strand
CCTCGAAAGCGAACATCGGCGCCCGTATCCAGACCTGTAACTGACTGCTTAATATAGGTCTCCACCATGAATGATCTTTTGAAAAACTGTCCTGATCCAAAGATGAGTATCAAGGCTATGAGCACGCCGATTGCGGCAAGCACAAAAACACCTAAACGGAAGTAGTTGGGATTTGAGTTATTGCTCATGCTGCGTCCTTACTCATAATGCGATTAAAGAATTGATGCACTCTAGGATCTTTACTGGTATCTCTTAAAACTTTAGGGTCACCCTCTGCAATGATCCCTTTGGCGCCCTTATCCAACATAATGACCTTGTCAGCAATCGCGTAGATACTTGCCAATTCATGTGAAACGATCACAAAGGTAATGCCTAAATTTTTAGACAAATCTAAAATCGTGCTGTCAAGATCAGCGGAAGTGATTGGATCAAGGCCTGCTGAAGGCTCATCGAGAAACAAAATCTTGGGATCTAGTGCCATTGCACGTGCTATTGCAGCCCGCTTTTGCATGCCTCCGCTAATCTCACTTGGCATATATGACTCATAGGGCAATAAACCAACTAAATCTAATTTGCAACGGGCTAAGAGATCCATTTGGGCTTGAGACAACTCTGTGTACTCTTCCATAAATAGGGTTACGTTATCAAGCAAGTTCATGGAACCAAACAATGCACCTTGCTGATACATCACCCCAAAACTAGTCATAATTTTTTGACGATCGGCTCCTAGAGCGGTAGTGATATTTTGCCCCTCAATGAGTACGTCGCCACCTAAGGGCTGATAAAGACCAAACAGATTCTTAAGAAGGCTTGACTTCCCACATCCTGACCCACCCAAGATGACAAAGATCTCGCCATTATTCACAGTGAAATTGAGATTTTGCATCAATACGTTAGAGCCATAACCTACCGTGAGGTTTTGGACATCAACTGCATACGTAGAGTTAGTAAGGTCGGTCATTAGAAGCCAGTCTTATAGGAGATAAACGCAAAAATACCGTCAACCACCACAATCATCACAATGCTGCTGACTACAGCCCGGGTCGCAGAGATACCTACTGCTGCTGCACCTGTACCAGTTTGCATGCCACGCAGGCATCCCATAGCTGAAACAACAACCCCAAATAAAGTGGCTTTAATTAAGCCTGAGAGAATATCTTCCACATCAACGGCTGCTAACATGCCATTGTAAAAATTGATAAATGGAATGCCATAAATCAGCATCGTCAACATTGAAGCAACCACGCTCACAATATCTGCGAATAGAGTCAAAATAGGTGCCACTAAAATCCCAGCTAGCACCCTAGGTACGACCAAGAATCTCATCGGACTTAAGCCGCCAGAGACTAATGCATCTACCTCGCTATTGACTGTCATCGTGCCAATTTCAGCAGCAAAAGCTGCTGATGACCTACCCGCCAGCAAGATAGCAGTAATGAGCGGACCCATTTCGCGGACAATCCCAAGCGCTGCCAATGGCCCCACAAAGGAGACGGCGCCAAACTGCGCCATACCAATTGCAGCCTGAAAAGACAAAATTACGCCAATCAAGAAGGACACCAAACCCACGATAGGCAATGCGGCAATACCTGCCTCTACTGCTGTATTTACAAAATCGCCCCACCGTACTTGACCTGGATTACGTAAAGACCAATATAAGTCTGCAGACAACTGCCCAGTAAATGAAACCAGTCCCTTCGTATCATTAATTAAGTTTTGTGCGGCCATTCCGGTGCTCACGACAAAACTGCGTTTTGGTTTTACGGCTGGAACTGGAAAAAGATTATTGATTGGATCAAATTCCTTGAGTAGCGGTTGATAGCGTGGATCCAAACCTACCAACTCAAACTTACCACCGGCTTTTTGTTGAGCCTCTTCGATGGCAATCAAAAAAGCTACGCCCGCTCCATCAAAAAATGACACTCGAGATGCATCGAATGTCAGCGTCTGATTGGTATTTTGTTGAAGCCATGCATTTTGAGACGCTTGAATTTGAGTCCAAATACCACCCAAGGAATATACGTTCACCACGCCATTCAGGGCTACTTTTGCATTGGATGGATCAATCTGTGTCCAAACCACCACTGGGGGCTTGGATTCAACAGAATTAGATGAAATAGGGTCTGAAACGCTCATAACCCAACTATAAGGGATCTTGATGAAAGGCTCGAGAAAGTGAAAAGGGCCCAGTTTCTCAACTAGGCCCTGTATGGGATGGTGCGGCTGGCAGGAATTGAACCCACGACCCCTTGGTTCGTAGCCAAGTACTCTATCCAACTGAGCTACAGCCGCAACATCCATAATTATGCCATGGAAGAGAAAAACTACATCACCCCCACCGGTCACGAGCGGATCAAAACCGAGCTCCTGCAACTCTTAAACCTTGATCGGCCTGAGGTTGTGAAGGTGGTTCATTGGGCCGCCTCCAATGGCGATCGCTCTGAAAACGGCGACTATATTTATGGAAAAAAGCGTCTTAGAGAGATTGATCGAAGGATTCGCTTTCTTAATAAGCGCCTCGAATTTGCCGTGGTGGTTGACAATTCAGCTCGAAAATCTGGTGATGCCGATGCTGAGCAAGTTTTTTTTGGTGCAACTGTGACCTACTCCACCCTTCAGGGCGAAGATGCTGGAAAAGAGATCGCCATCACCATTGTTGGAGTAGATGAAGTGGATTTAGATAAGGGCCATGTCAGCTGGGTATCCCCCATTGCTAAAGCACTTATCAAGGCGAGATTGGGAGATTGTGTTTCGATCCGAACACCCACCGGGCCATGCGAAATTGAAATCTTAGAGGTTCAATATCTCTAAGAAAAATTCATCAAGAATCAAAGTGCCCGCGTACGAGTGACTCGCATGACATCGTGGTTGGTTCGCAAACTACGCATGACTTTCGAGAGGTGTAGGCGGTCATAAACTTGAATGGTGAAACGGATGGTAACTGAATCTTCCTTGTAACGATCTTCCATCGACACATTCATGATGTTTGAATCTGCAACAGTTACACTGCTTGCAACACGGGCTAAAACACCTTTACCTTGGCGGGTATCAATCGCCAGATCTACCTCAAACTCCCGATTAAGATCTTTACCCCACTCTACTTCTACCCATTTATCGCTATCTTTAGAAAGCATTCGCAATGCAATTGGGCAGTCGTTGGTATGGACTTGTAAGCCTTCGCCCTTACCAAGGTATCCAATAATGTTATCGCCCGGTATTGGATGGCAACAGGTTTGAAAATGAATCGAGTTACCTTCACGCCCATCGACTAAGATTGCCTGGCGTTGGTGATGATTAATTTCTTGATGGGGTGATACCCAGTCTGCAGCGCCTAAGCGCATTTGCTCACCACCACCCTCATCGTCAATCAATATCTTCAAGCGAATCGCCAACTCTTGAGGTGAGCGACGCCCTAAGGCAATATTGACGCAGGCCTCTTCACGAGTCTTGTCACCCGTCCAATGCATGAGCTTGTCCCAAATCTCAGGCGTCAGCAATGCGGCATCAACCCCTTGTTGACGCAAACCATTGGCTAAAAGACGCTCACCGAGCTGCAGTGACTCTGAATAGTGTTTGGTTTTTAAAGAGTGGCGTATGGAAGCACGCGCTTTACCGGTACGAACAAAAGCCAACCAACCCGGATTTGGCTGTGAATTGGCAGAGGTAACTACTTCAATAATGTCACCATTTTTAAGCTCACTACGCAAAGGTAATTGCAAACCATTAATCTTCACTGCAACGCAGTTATTACCCAGATCACTATGAATGGAATAGGCAAAGTCGAGTGCAGTGGCACCTCTTGGTAATGCTCGAATTTGTCCTGCAGGTGTAAATACGTATACAGCATCAGGGAACAAATCGATCTTGACATGCTCTAAGAATTCTTGTGAATCACCACTACTGTCCTGAATATCAATCAACGATTGCAACCATTGATGGGCACGGTTCTGAACCTCACTCATATCTGGCGAACCGTCTTTATAAGCCCAGTGCGCCGCAACTCCTGCCTCTGCTACAGCGTGCATCTCGGTTGTACGAATCTGAAACTCTACCGGAACACCGGAAGGACCTAATAAGGTAGTATGCAGCGACTGATAGCCATTTAACTTTGGAATCGCGATGTAATCCTTAAACTTACCAGGCATTGGCTTGTATAAAGAATGTAGGATACCAAGGGCGCGATAGCACTCATCAATACTGCGGACAGTCACACGGAAAGCATAAACATCCAAGACTTGAGAAAAGCTCAAGTGCTTCATACGCATCTTTTTATAAATACTAAAGAGTGTTTTTTCTCGGCCACGGAGATCAACCTCTAGATTTGCTTTAGCAAAGGCCATACGTGAAGTTTGCAAAATCTTCTCAATCATTTCCTTACGGTTGCCACGAGCGCGCTTGACAGCGCCTTCAATGACTCGGAAACGCATTGGCATTGAGTAACGGAAACTGAGATCCTGTAGATCCCGATAAATAATATTCAGGCCCAAGCGATGTGCAATCGGTGCGTAGATCTCAATGGTTTCAGCCGCTACCCGACGACGCTTCTCCATCGGCACTGCATCTAGGGTGCGCATATTATGTGTACGGTCAGCCAATTTGACTAAGATGACTCGTACATCACGTGCCATTGCCATAAACATCTTACGAAAGCTTTCAGCTTGCGCTTCTGCATGACTCTGAAATTCTAATTTATCAAGCTTAGTTAAACCCTCAACCAGTTCTGCTACTTTTGCGCCAAACTTTTCAACTAGATCAGCCTTGGTGCAACCCGTATCTTCAATCACATCATGTAACAGGGCTGCCATAATTGATGGGGCATCTAAACGCCAGGTAGCACAGAGTTCAGCAACAGCAACTGGATGGGTTATGTACGGCTCGCCACTATGTCGATATTGACCCAAGTGGGCTGTATCTGAAAACTGAAATGCTTTTCGAACTAGCGCGATTTCATCCGCTTTGAGATAGGTTAGCTTTGCGAGTAATCCCTCAATAGAAACAACTTGATGCTTTAAGGGTAAATTGGGTGCAGAGGTAGGACCAAACAAATGGCGACTCGATTGCGCCAACAAGCTTGCAAGAATAGACTTTTTACCGCTTTGAGTTGGTGTATCCGAAGGCATAGCCAACAGATCTGCTTGCTTAATTCCAAGCGAGGTCTCATTGGGCGAGACCCCTCCTATTAATTCCGATGTTTTGGGCGTACCTAAAGGGAGCTCCACACCGGAACTCCTAAATTACAAAGGTACTTTGGTCAACATGTCACGGTCAGTTACACCAGCAGCAACTTCGCGCAATGCAACTACTGTCGCTTTATCTCTGGACTCAACACGTGGGGAGTGACCTTGAACTAATTGACGAGCGCGATAAGTCGCAGCCAACACAAGTTCAAAACGATTTGGGATAGTTTTAAGGCAATCTTCTACAGTAATACGGGCCATGCTGGACTCACTTAAATTTAGCTTCAACACCCATAGGATAACTGATTAGACCCCAAGGCGCTTTAAAAGCACTGGATTTCTGGCCATACTAGGTCCAGAACGGAGGCGACTAGAGGCCAAAATGTGCTTTAGATCCACTAGAGCCTGATCAAAGGCATCGTTGACCACGATGTAATCCGCCTCATGTGCATGTAATAGTTCTACATGCGCAGCCGCTAAACGCCTCTGAATCGTTGCTTCATCATCCTGCCCCCGCTTACGCAAACGCTCTTCTAGAGCATCGATCGAAGGCGGGAAAATAAAGATCCATTGTACTGAGGGGATCAGTTTGCGAATTTGTTGCGCACCCTGCCAATCTATCTCCAGCATGACATCATTACCAGCTTGCATTTGAGATTCAATCCAAGGCTTTGAAGTGCCATAGAAATGGCCATGTACTTCTGCCCACTCTAAAAATTGACCTTGATCTCTTTCGCGAATGAATTCTTCTTTTGATACAAAGCGATAATTTTTTCCGTCAACTTCGCCTGGTCTTGGGGCTCGAGTAGTAGTGGAGAGCGATAACTTCAAACCGACTTCCTCTTGCAGTAGGGCATTGACCAGAGAAGACTTACCTGCGCCTGACGGAGCAACAATCATCAGCATGCTGCCTTGATACGATGGGGTTGGCTTTGAGATCGTCATAGGTTTATTGTAAAGATTACTCTAGGTTTTGAACTTGTTCACGCATCTGCTCAATGAAAAGCTTGAGCTCTAAGGCGGCTTGAGTGCACTCTTCAGAAACTGACTTTGAGCTTAGCGTATTCGCTTCACGATTTAATTCCTGCATTAGGAAATCCAAACGCTTGCCAACGGGTCCCTTACCTGCTAATGCGGAATCAACCGCCTGTAAGTGGGTCTTGAGGCGCGCAAATTCTTCCGCTATATCAATTCGAACCGCATAAAGCACCACCTCTTGGCGAATACGCTCCATCAGTTCAGCGCCAGCCTTAGCTTGCTCTTGCGCAGCCAATGCTTCTGATAAACGCTCGGTGAGTTTTTCTTGGTACTGCGCAACATATTGAGGAACCTTTGGTTCAATGGTCTTAACGATGTCCCGCATTTTTCCGGTAATGCTAGTAAGAACATCGACTAATGCTTTACCTTCAGCTTGGCGGCTTTCCATCAACACAGCCAAAGCTGCCTTCCCCGCCTCAACAGTCGCAGCAATCCAACCTTCTTCCTCGCCACGCGGCTCAGAAACTACACTGGGCCAACGCAGAATTTCAGCAATACTCAGTTCCTGGGCCTTGGGAAAAGCATCTTGGGCTCTTTCTTGAAGGGTATAGAGTGCATCGAGACGATCTTTATTGATTGCCCCAAGTGAATGCGGGTTGGCTTTAGCGGCCCCGGCGGCAGCATTATTAATACGCCATGCAGCCCTAAACTCGACTTTTCCCCGAGAAAGGCTTTGAGTAACTAATTCTCGTAAAGCAGGCTCAGCCCCTCGACATTCGTCTGGAAGACGAAATCCGAGATCCAGAAAGCGGCTATTAACAGCCCTACATTCCACCTGCAGATCAGCAACTACGCCCGCTCCTAGGGAGACTTGACGAGAAGCGCTGCCATAACCAGTCATGCTCGATATCATATGAACATTGTAGATTGATCCTAAACCCTTAAGACTATATTTCAAGGCTAAATTCCATGAGTACCGCAAACCCAGGCAACATCACCCGCCCTAGTGGCCGCAATCCTAAACAATTGCGCCCTGTCACAATCTCTAGGGCCTTTACTAAGCATGCGGAAGGTTCCGTCTTGATCGCCTTTGGTGACACCAAGGTGCTGTGTACTGCGAGCATTCTGGATAAGGTGCCGCCCCATAAAAGAGGGTCTGGTGAAGGATGGGTTACTGCTGAGTACGGTATGCTCCCCCGCTCCACTCATACCCGTAGTGATCGTGAAGCTGCCCGTGGCAAACAATCTGGTCGTACCCAAGAAATTCAACGTCTGATTGGACGGGCAATGCGTAGCGTCTTCAATTTAGAAACATTGGGTGAACGCACCATTCATCTTGACTGCGACGTACTCCAAGCGGATGGTGGAACTCGCACCGCGTCAATTACGGGCGCCTATGTTGCCGCCAGAGATGCAGTGAATCAATTACTCCAGAGTGGCGTATTAACTCAGGATCCGATCATTGATAGCGTAGCTGCCATCTCTGTTGGTATTTATCAAGGTGTTCCAGTCCTAGATTTGGATTACCCCGAAGATTCTTCCTGTGACACGGATATGAACGTCGTCATGACTGGCAAAGGCGGCATGATTGAAGTTCAGGGCACTGCTGAAGGTGCAGCATTCTCAAGATCAGAACTGAATGCACTTCTTGATCTAGCTGAACAAGGCATTCAAGAGCTGACTCAATTACAAATCGACGCATTGAAGTAAAGCGTCAGCAGGCTATGCAAAAACTCGTTCTCGCATCCAATAATGCTGGCAAGGTAAAAGAATTTAAGGCGCTTCTTGCACCCCTCAACTTTGAAGTGATCCCCCAGGGGGAATTGGGGATTCCTGCTGCAGAAGAACCGCATTACACCTTCGTAGAGAATGCGCTTGCAAAGGCTCGACATGCGAGCGCAGCAAGTGGTCTTCCAGCACTAGCAGATGACTCTGGTATTTGTGCACATGCATTGAATGGTGAGCCGGGTGTTTTGTCTGCACGTTATGCAGGAGAGCCAGCAGATGATGTCGCCAATAATCAAAAGTTGATTCAAAACTTACTTGCTTACACAGATCGTGGGGCGCATTATGTTTGTGCACTTGTCATGGTTAACAGCGCCAATGACCCTGAACCGTTGGTCGTGCAAACGCGTTGGTACGGTCAGATTGTGGACCGGGCAAAGGGGAGTAATGGTTTTGGCTATGACCCCTACTTCTTCTTGCCTGAATTAGGCCTTACGGCTGCAGAGTTAGAGCCTGCCAAGAAAAATTTAATTAGCCATCGTGGCTTAGCCTTGCGCGAACTCATTAGCCAATTGCAGTCCCGTGCTTAATCAACCCACCTTAACTGCTTTGCCTCCCTTGGCTTTGTATATTCACTTTCCTTGGTGTGAAAAGAAATGTCCTTATTGTGATTTCAACTCTCATCAAATTAAGGATGCTTCCGCCGGCCTAGCTAGCGGCTTTGATGAAAAACGCTACATCAAAGCACTGATTGCGGATCTTGAAACTGAAGTAGCCAATACTTGGGGTCGTCAAGTTCATAGCATCTTTATTGGTGGTGGCACACCCAGCCTACTCTCCGCCGAAGGAATGGATGAGTTACTTTCAGCTGTCCGCGCACGGATAAACCTAGAGCCCAATGCAGAAATCACCATGGAAGCCAATCCGGGTTCCGTTGAGACAGAAAGATTTGCTGGCTTTGCTAAGGCAGGAATTAACCGGGTGTCATTAGGCATTCAGAGCTTTCAAGATGAACAGCTCAAAGCGCTGGGACGTATTCATAATGGTGCAGAAGCAAACCGCGCAGTAGAAATTGCCACTAAATACTT
>CAIMPQ010000161.1 GCA_903843315.1 uncultured beta proteobacterium | reverse complement strand
GAATGGTTGGCTGGCCTAGGCTATTCCGTAATGGCTGTTGATCAAGATGTTGCTGCAGTTGAGGGCTTAAACAATCCTTTAATTACCCCCAAATGCCTTAATCTTGAGCAGCAGGATTGGCCCTTCGGCGATATCGAGTTCAGCGCTATTGTGGTGACCAACTACCTATATCGCCCCCATTTGGATGCGTTGCCAGGAATCTTGCAAAAAGAGGGCGTTTTGATCTATGAGACCTTTTCTCAAGGAAATGGGGATTTTGGCAAACCCTCAAACCCTAATTTCCTTTTAAATTCAGGGGAATTGCTTGCTTTTGCAGCTCGTCACGGCCTTCTGGTTGTTGCCTATGAGGATATTTACGTGGATCAGCCTAAACCAGCCATGGTTCAACGACTTTGTGCAGTAAAAGGCGGGTTAAAACAGCGCATTCCGTTACAATTTCAGGGTTAAGACAGTCTATAAATCGGTACATATTCGGTGACAAATACAACTCCAGCTCAAGCTAGTAAAAAGACCATTTCTGGCAGCATGCCAGCTATCGTTACGCCGATGTTTGAGGATGGCAGCCTTGACTATCCAGGTTTGCGTTCTTTATTGGATTGGCATGTTGCCGAGGGATCTGATGGGATTGTCATTGTAGGCACCAGCGGAGAGTCCCCAACGGTATCTGTTGATGAGCATTGTGAATTAATTCGTGTCACAGTTGAGCAAATTGCCGGACGTATTCCGGTAATCGCAGGTACAGGCGGAAATTCCACCACGGAAGCAATCGAGCTAACGCAGTTTGCCAAAAAAGTGGGAGCGGATGCCAGCTTGCAGGTCGTTCCTTATTACAACAAGCCAACACAAGAGGGTATGTACGCCCACTTCAAAAAGATTGCCGAGTCTGTAGATCTCCCGGTAATTTTGTATAACGTTCCCGGCCGTACTGTAGCTGATTTAGCTGGTGATACCGTTGTACGCTTAGCTGGCGTTCCTGGTGTAATTGGCATCAAGGATGCAACTGGAAGTATTGAGCGCGGCACATTGTTGATCGCTGATTTGAAGCGCGCAGGTCACGGCGACTTTTCAGTTTTCTCAGGCGATGACTTATCGGCTGCCATGTTGATGCTCATGGGTGGCAAGGGAAATATTTCCGTAACCGCTAACATCGCACCACGTTTGATGCATGAATTATGCGTTGCAGCCATGTCAGACGATGTGAAAAAAACCCGCGAGATTCAATATAAATTATTAGCAGTTCATAAAGCCATGTTTACAGAGGCAAATCCCATTCCTGTGAAATGGGCCCTTCATGAAATGGGCAAAATTACTGCGGGCATCCGCTTGCCGTTAACCCCTTTAAGTGCGTCACTCCGTGAGCCCTTAAAGGCAGCATTAAAACAGGCTGACTTGATATGATGAATTTGTTGCAACTATTGCGCCGATATTTAGCTATTTTTGTAGTAGCGCTTGCTGTTACTGCTGTTTTGACTGCATGTAAATCGGTAACCACTAATGACACAGTGGATTACAAGGGGTCAGGGGCAGTTCGTGGTCCTAATTTGGCATATCCACCTGACCTAATTACAGCTCAAGCTGATCGTCGTTACATTGTTCAGGATGGCACCGCAACAATGTCTGAATACAATGCTGCCGTTAAAAAATCAGTTCAGATGAGAAGTAATGTGATGGCTGGTATTCCGGGCATGCGCATTGCGCGTGATGGTGAGCGTCGTTGGTTAGTAGTGGATAAGCCTGCCACTGAACTGTATCCGCAAGTGAAAGATTTTTGGCAAGAAAATGGTTTCTTATTGGTAGTAGATTCGCCATCAACCGGGATCATGGAAACCGACTGGGCTGAGAACCGCGCAAAGATTCCTCAGGATTGGTTGCGATCAGCTCTGAATTCTGTATTGGATTCTATTTCGGATACTGGTGAGCGCGATAAATATAAAACCCGTTTAGAGGCAACTAAGCCAACTGAAACGGAAATTTATATTACCCAAAAGGGCGCTCTTGAGAAATGCGTATCTGACACTACCGGAAATTGTTTATATACGATTTGGACGCCGCGTCCCAATGATCCAGAATTAGAAGCTGTTTTCTTAGCTCGTTTAATGGAGCGATTGGGAATGACCCAAGAGCAGGCAAAGGCAATGGTTGCAGCCCCACTAGGACCCAAGACGCCTAAAGCTGTATATGTCCAAGATGGCAATAACCAAGGCCATATTGAGCTAAGCACTGGTTTTGATCGCTCTTGGCGTGATGTAGGTCTAGCCTTAGACCGGTCGAATCTCACTGTGGAAGATCGTAATCGTGCCAATGGTGTGTACTTTGTACGATATGTTAATGCGAAGGATGTTGGTGACTCAAAAGGGTTCTTCTCAAATCTATTTAGCAGTAAGGATGATTCCAATCTTAAGGCGAAGAAATATCAAGTCCTGGTTAAGAGTACTGGTGAAAATTCAGCAAGCATCTATGTGCAAGATGCCGATGGAAAGCCTGAAAATACCCCAGCTGGTCAGCAACTGCTAAATTTACTAACGGATCAGTTGTCTAAATAAGTTTAGTTTTTGGAGACAATAAAAAAGCCGCTTTTCAGCGGCTTTTTTTCTTCAAGAAGAAGATTACTTCTTAGCGTCAGCAGCAGGTGCAGCAGGAGCAGCAGGTGCAGCAGCAGCAGGAGCTTCAGCAGCAGGCGCAGCAGGAGCAGCAGCAGGAGCTTCAGCAGGTTTTGCTTCTTCTTTTTTACCGCAAGCGGCCAAAGCGATAGCTAACATTGCAACGAATACGAGTGACTTCTTCATTTGTAATTTCCTCTTAAAAAAATAAACACCAATTACCGGTAATTGTTG
>CAIMPQ010000160.1 GCA_903843315.1 uncultured beta proteobacterium | reverse complement strand
GCGGGCATCTTTGCTAAAGGCACATCCACAATCACAAATCCAGAGTCTTCTAATTTTTTCTTGGTCTCCGGATCTGCATTGAGTTGTGCAAAGTAGTCGGACAGTTTTTGCTGCAATACCAGTGGAGTCGCTTTAGGTACAGCCACACCACGATATGCTCCATCTACCCAGTTCAGACCCAATTCTTTAAAGGTTGGTACATCAGGCAGAGCAGGATTGCGCTTCTCGGTAGCAATCGCCAGCGTACGTACTTTTCCTTTTTGCTGAATGGCTAAGGGCAGATAGCCCATCGCACCATCCACATGCATTCCAATCAAGGCGGTAATCAAATCACCGGTGCCTTTAAAGGGAACATAAGTAATTTTTACGCCAGCCAATTTATTCAAGCGCTCAACCGCCATATGGTTGGCAGAGTATTGCGCCGATCCAGCTAGAGTCATCTTGCCTGGCTCCTTCTTGGCTGCCGCAATAAATTCTTGATAGGTCTTGTAAGGGCTATCTGCAGAAACCATTAAGGCATCTGGAGTGAAGTGATAGTAGTAGATTGCATTAATATCTTCAGTCTTGTACTGAATACCTTCTTGTAATGGCTGCAAGATCGTGTGCGGAATATTCACACCCACTACCGTGGTGCCATCAGCAGGATAGGTATTGAGTGCGCTCCATACCAAAGCCCCACCAGCACCAGCGCGGTTAATCACCACCATAGGCTGCTTAAATTTCCTGGCAGATATTTCGGCTTGGTAGCGCGCTACTAAATCCGATTCACCAGCGGCAGGAAAGGGTATGATGTACTGAATCGTCTTATCCGGGAAAGGCTGTGCATTGGCTCCCGCTAGCAAACCCAGTGAAATCAGGCAGGCACTCAGTAAAGTACTTAGTGCAGTACTTAGTAATTTCAATAGCTTCATTTAGAAATCTCCTCAATCACTGCATTAGTAACATCACTCATCATGGCTGTGCCGCCCAAATCGCGCGTATGCAACTTCGGATTGGCAGTCACTTTTTCAATCGCAGCCATTAATTTGGCGCCAAGTGCTTTTTCACCTAAGAAGTCGAGCATCATGACTGCCGACCAAAAAGTACCGATTGGGTTAGCAAGACCTTTACCCATAATGTCAAAGGCAGAACCATGAATAGGTTCAAACATGGATGGATAGCGACGCTCGGGATCCAGGTTAGCGGTAGGCGCAATACCTAAGCTGCCGGCGAGTGCTGCTGCCAAATCACTCAGTACATCTGCATGCAGGTTGGTTGCCACAATGGTGTCTAGAGACTCAGGGCGATTGACCATGCGGGCTGTTGCAGCATCAACCAATTCTTTATCCCAAGTCACATCGGGGAAGTCTTTGGCAACGATGTTGGCGATTTCATCCCACATCACCATGCCATGGCGCTGGGCGTTGGATTTGGTAATGACGGTGAGGTGCTTGCGCGGACGTGACTGTGCCAACTTAAAGGCAAAGCGCTGGACACGCTCAACCCCAACGCGAGTCATGATGCTCATATC
>CAIMPQ010000159.1 GCA_903843315.1 uncultured beta proteobacterium | reverse complement strand
CAATTGGTCCATCGCCTCCATCATCAATAAGGGCTCATCGCCGCTAAAGACATAGAGAGGAAGCATAGTCCCACCACCATTTAATGATTTAAGGTGCATATGCAGGGCATCGACTTTAACCATACTGTCTCGATATCTATCTAGAGAGAATCTAGAAAGATCGCGCTTGCGGAATTTTTGCTGCAGCCGCAATGCGTCGTAAAATCTGAATGGCCAAGTCCTTACGCATCAACCCTATAAATTGCTGCTGCTGAGCATCGGTTGCCAAAACTGTGGTGTTAGAGAAGTCCATATCTCGGTTGATATAGATTTCACTATCAGGAATAATGTCTGCGCCTGCAGTATCGTAGGCCCTGAAGATTACCCGTATCGACAAACGATAAGCAGAAATTTGACCAGTCGAGCTATAGGCCAAAATTTCTCGACCATTAGTCTCATTGATAATATCTAAGATTAAATCAGCATCTTTTGGATTGATGGCTATCTGTACATCAGTACCAGTCAGAATTGCCGCTTGTAAGTCAGCGCGCAAGGGTGGGGATGGACTACCCGTAATAGCGATCGCTTTAAAAGGTAAATCCACCATTCCACGAACACGCCAACCGCATGCGATTAATCCACTGAAGGGTACAGATACCAAGAGCCTGAGTACTGTGCGACGAAGGGAATTTACGCTCATGTATTTGTTTTCTAATGGGTTAAGCAACAATATTCACTAGGCGACCGGGCACTACAATCACCTTTTTGGGCGCGCCGCCAATGAGAGCTTTTGCAGCTGGATCGCTTTGCAAGGCTAATGCTTCGATTTGTTCTTTTCCTGCATCTGTGGGAACTCGGATCTCACCACGCAACTTGCCATTAATTTGCAGCATCAAAGTAATTTCTGTTTGAACTAGCGCTGCTTCGTCAACAACAGGCCAAGCGGCATCCAGTATCACGCCATAGGTCTTTACGTAACCCATTTGCTTCCAAAGCACATGGGTTAGATGCGGAACTACTGGGTAAAGTATGCGCAACAAAATGCTTAAGCATTCTCGTAGAACTGAAGCGCTAATATTGGTGTTTTGATCTAACTTAATAGGTTCAAGAACATTTAACATCTTCATAGCAGCTGAAACTACTGTGTTGTATTGATGACGCTGATAGTCAAAATTAGCCTGCTTCAAAATGCTATGCACTTCCCGACGCAATTCTTTCTCCGCATCATTCAAATTAATCGGGAGGATGTCTTGTGCATCACGGATTGCATCTGCCTGACTGCTGGAATATATCCATACCCGACGCAAGAAACGGGAAGCGCCATCAACCCCAGCGCCAGACCATTCCAGTTGTTGTTCTGGCGGTGCTGCAAACATCACAAACAAGCGGGCAGTATCTGCCCCATATTGATCAATTAAAGCCTGTGGATCAACGCCATTATTCTTACTCTTAGCCATCTTCTCTACACCACCAACCACTACTGGAGTGTTAGATAAGTCGCCTTTTAGCTTTGCACCTTTTGGACGACCTTTTTCATCTAGGTCTAATTCAACATCCAAAGGATTAAGCCAAGTTTTTTTACCAGAAGCATCTTCAGTATAGTAAGTCTCATTTAGAACCATACCTTGAGTCAGCAAATTCTGAAATGGCTCATCAAAGTGGATCAAATTCAGATCACGCATGACCTTGGTCCAGAAGCGTGCATAGAGTAAATGTAAGATCGCATGTTCAATGCCGCCAATGTATTGATCCATTGGCATCCAGTATTCGTTACGCTCATCGACCATTGTTTTAGCATCGGTTCCGGTATAACGCATGAAATACCAAGATGAATCTACGAATGTATCCATTGTGTCAGTCTCGCGACGAGCAGGTTTACCGCACTTTGGACACTTCACATTTAAAAAATCTGCCCGCTTGTTTAAAGGATTGCCACTGCCATCCGGCACGCAGTCTTCCGGCAGCACCACTGGTAAATCCGATTCGGGTACCGGTACAGCACCGCAGCCTGGATTAACATCATCGCCACAATGAATGATTGGAATCGGGGTGCCCCAATAGCGTTGACGAGAAATACCCCAGTCACGTAAACGATAAGTGGTCTTCATTTCACCAATACCCAATTGCTCAAGCTCTTTGGCTACGGCACTCACGGCCTCTTGATGAGATAGACCGTCAAACTGATCGCTATTGAAACAAATCACTCCTTCTTTTTGCGCGTACCAATCTTCCCAGCGAGTGGTATTAAACATCGGTGATTCACCCTTAAGGGCAATGACTTGCTTGATGGGTAACTCATATTTAAGCGCAAATGCAAAGTCACGCTCATCATGTGCGGGAACGCCCATTACAGCGCCATCACCATAAGACATCAAGACATAGTTACCAACCCATACTGGAATTGGCTCATGGGTTAAGGGATGCGTTACATATAAACCGGTAAACATACCTTCTTTTTCTTGAGTAGCTAAGTCCGCTTCAATCACACTACCGGTTTTGCATTTCTCAATGAATGCAGCAAGTACCGGATTATTTTCTGCCGCTTTTGTTGCTAATGGATGTTCTGCAGCAACTGCGCAGAAAGTAACACCCATGATGGTGTCAGCACGGGTAGTGAAAACATATAAAAGGCCGTCTTGGATAAAGTTGCCATGTGCGTCAGCAATGTCATGTTTAAAAGCAAAACGTACTCCACGGCTTTTGCCAATCCAATTCTGCTGCATCGTTTTAACCCGCTCAGGCCAACCTAAACTATCTAAGCCTGAGAGCAGTTGCTCTGCATAAGCTGTGATGTTGAAGTAGTACCCAGGGATCTCCCGTTTTTCGACCAAAGCACCAGAACGCCATCCACGACCATCAATGACTTGTTCATTTGCCAGAACCGTTTGATCAATTGGATCCCAATTTACTACTTGAGTTTTACGATACGCAATTCCCTTTTCTAACATCTTTAAGAAAAGCCATTGGTTCCAGCGGTAGTAATCTGGACTGCAGGTTGCCACTTCACGTGACCAGTCAATTGCTAAACCCATCGCAGTCATTTGCTTCTTCATATAAGCAATGTTGTCGTAAGTCCATTTAGCTGGAGGTACTTTATTCTGAATCGCTGCATTCTCAGCAGGCATACCAAAAGCATCCCAACCCATCGGCATCAACACGTTATAGCCCTGCATGCGCAGTTGACGAGCCATCACATCGTTAATTGTGTAATTGCGTACATGCCCCATATGCAACTTGCCGGAGGGATAAGGCAACATCGAGCATGCGTAATATTTTGGTTTTTGCTTACCAGCAACATCTACAGCGTTTTCAACCACTTGATAGACTTGCGCACTTTCCCAATCAGCTTGCGCTGCCGCTTCAATACTGCGGTAGTCGTAATCCTTGCTCATTTAAGACAACTCTTTTCTTTTATTTTTATTGATTGGTTGATTAGCGTATTACTACTTATTTTCGCAAACCCAAAACATCTTGCATGTCATATAAACCGGAGTTTTGACTTTGCAAAAAACGAGCAGCACGCAATGCACCTTGTGCATAAGATTGTCGGCTAGAGGATTTGTGACTAATCTCAATTCGTTCCCCATCACCCGCAAACAAAACAGTGTGGTCGCCAACAATATCGCCGCCGCGAATCGTTGCGAAACCAATAGATCCCTCTTTGCGCTCACCGGTATGACCTTCGCGTGCGTATACAGCAAGGTCATCCAACTTTTCACCTAGAGCACCCGCTATGACTTCGCCCATCTTCAGGGCAGTGCCTGAAGGAGCGTCAACTTTGTGACGATGATGCGCTTCAATAATCTCAATGTCGTAACCTTGATTGAGCATCTTGGCAGCAATCTCCAACAACTTGAATGTGGCATTTACCCCCACACTCATATTAGGTGCAAATACGATTGCCAATTTTTCTGATGCTTTCTTAAGACTAGCAATTTGCTCAGCACTTAAACCGGTAGTGCCAATAATCATTTTGGTAGCGGTTTTTTCAGCTACAGCCAAATGCGCCATCGTCCCTTCGGGTCTCGTGAAGTCAATTAAGAATTCTGCATTTGCAAGTACTTGAGCAACGTCAGCAGAAATCAACACTCCTGTCTTTTTACCCAAAAACGCACCAGCATCTTCGCCAAGTTGTGGGCAGGAAGCATGTTCGAGCGCCCCCACCAATTGGGCCTCAGGGGAATTAAGTACAGCCTCAATCAGCATCTTCCCCATGCGACCAGTTGCTCCAGCAATTGCAATATTCATCATTTGTTCGTCACTTCTTATCAAAGGTATCTAAAGTCATTTACTTTAGGATCAATACAAAATAGTTTTACTGTTTAGTTTCTGTAGCTGCAGGAACATTCATAGCTCCAGGCCCTAAGGTCTCAGGCTGTGCAACAGGGTCTGTTTTCGACCCCCCAAAAAAGTCCCAGAAT
>CAIMPQ010000158.1 GCA_903843315.1 uncultured beta proteobacterium | reverse complement strand
CTAGCCGCATTTAGCGGGGGCGCAAGTCCTGCCGAAATGGCTAAAGCCATCGATCTCTTGTGGAATATCCGCAAACAGACCAAGATAGGCCCTCTACTTCCCCACAATTAGTCCAATATCGCTATTTATGAATCCATTAGATACACCCTTAGGTTTTTGTAGTAACTTTTTATTTGTACCAGGCACACGTCCTGAGCGTTTTATTAAGGCGCTGGATAGCGGTGCGGCAGGTGTAGTGATCGATCTAGAGGATGCGGTTCCAGAAGAGGATAAAAAATCTGCTCGCGATGCCATTAGAACTGCTTGGCCAACTTTTAACGCTGAGCAAAAGAAACGCTTGGTAATTCGCACGAATGCACCAGGCACTCATTTTTACGCAGCCGATTTAATCCTGGCACAAGAACTCGATGTTGGCTGCCTTCTCATTCCGAAAAGCGAATCCATGGATCAAATCAATGGTGCCGCTTTAATTCTGCCCAACACTGCCATCATTCCGATGATTGAAACCGCCATTGGCCTTGATCGCCTACGCGAAATTGCCAGCGCGAATCAAGTGATTCGATTGGCAATAGGTAATCTAGATTTGCAAGCCGACCTTGGTATGGTTTGCGATCTGCAAGAATCTCAATTACAAACTGCGCGTTATCAAATTGTTTTAGCCTCGCGGGTGGCGCAAATCGCCCCTCCTATTGATGGGGTTACGCCCTCTACCGATGATCTTGAACGCATTACTGATGATGCTGAGCGTGCAAAACGCTTAGGCTTTGGTGGCAAATTGTGTATCCATCCAAAGCAAGTGCAGATTGTCAAGAATGCCTTCATGCCCACAGAAGAGGAAGTGGCTTGGGCTCAGCGGGTAATTGATGCAGATCAAGCATCAAAAGGGGGTGCCGTTAAGCTCGATGGCCGGATGATTGATCGCCCTGTTGTGTTGCTCGCCCAAAGAACCATTGCACTTGCTGGTAAACGCTAGGCTAAGCCCATATCAAAAAAGCTATAAAACTGGCAGAATTGGTCTATATAAGATATGGAGATCAAAATGAAAATTCAGAAATTAGTATTTTCCGGAATCGCGGCGGCGCTCACTGCTGGCCTATTTCTTAGTGGTAACGCCCTTGCTCAAGCTGACTGGCCGACTAAAAACATTACATTAATCGTTCCTTTTGCTGCTGGTGGACCAACAGACACTGTTGCCCGCTTAATTGCAGTTCCAATGGGACAGGCTTTAGGCCAAACAGTGGTGGTTGAAAACGTCAATGGCGCAGGTGGAACAATCGCCAGCACTAAAGTAGCTCGTGCAGCGCCTGATGGCTACACGATTTATTTGCATCATATGGGTATGGCTACGGCGAATGCACTGTATGACAAGCTCCCTTATGATCCTCTGACAAGCTTTGACTATATCGGTCAAGTTGCTGATGTACCGATGGTGCTCTTGGGTAAAAAAGATTTACCAGCAAACAACTTTAAAGAATTAGAAGCCTACATCAGAGCCAATGGCTCTAAAGTCACGATGGCCAACGCAGGTCCAGGTGCAGTATCTCAACTGTGTGGATTATTGTTTCAGAGCCGCATGGGTGTGAAGCTAACCAATGTTCCTTACAAAGGAACTGGCCCTGCCCTTACCGACCTATTGGGTGGTCAAGTGGATCTCTTATGTGATCAAACTACGCAAACGATTCCTTACATCAAAGATGGTCGCGTTAAGGCTTACGGCACCACCACGATGAAGCGCTTACCAGCAATTCCGAATGTGCCAACCCTGAACGAGCAAGGTCTCAAAGGTTTTGAAGTCAAAGTTTGGCATGGTATGTACACACCAAAAGGTGTTCCAAAACCGATTTTGGATAAGTTGAATGCTGCCTTGAAGAAAGCACTCAATACACCTGATGTCAAAAAACGTTTGGAAGATGCCAACATTGATATTGTTTCACCAGAGAAGATGACCCCTGCCGGTCTTAAGTCTCACCTCGAAGCAGAAATCAACGTTTGGGGTCCAATCATTCGCAAGTCGAACATTCCGGACTAAACATCCACTGCAATCAATAAAAAAGCCGGCAATTGCTGGCTTTTTTAGTTCTATGAGTGTGAATGATGATTGATTAGCCTGGCCTAAATAAATATCCAGAGCGCGCCTTAGCCCTACGTCTTTGATTCAGCGTAGCAAAGAAAGCCAGCAGCGCCCAGATGGCTAAGAATGGGTCAAGTACATAATCCCAAAGATTGGCAGACTCATGCCAATGGGCAGCCCAAGCGATGATCGCAATCGCGATGATCCAAACGCCCTTAGGCCAATTGGCCAAACCACACACCAAAGCAAAAGCCAGGACTGCGATCAGGAAAGCAATAGAACCATAACCCCAAGCATAAGGATCTACCATGCCAAGACCTAAGGCAAAGGGATAAAAGCCTAGGGCGATGAGGGCAATGCCAAACTTAAACGCAATGGGTGTTGTCTTACTTGCAGGGAGCAAAGAACTCCACAGCAAGAGCGTTAAGACAATACTAAGATCACCTGTCACGCCGCGAACATAGGCAGCAAGCGGTAGTTCCATTCCTAAACCCAGCGGCCAGAATAAGAGATTTCCAAATAGTACGATGAGGAACAGGTTTGCAATCAAAGGAAACTCTTGTTGATTGAGTTTTTGCAAAATCAATACCAGTACTGTTGCACAGGTAATGGAGAGCTCTATTAGGGCGAAGGTTTGCATGAGGCTATTCATTGCTGTATCTCCTTCGTAGCTGAATCTGTTTCAAGAGTTTGCATTTGATTATTTGCTCGCTTTAACCAGGCCCCCGAGAAATAACGATGGCGAATCTTTTTACGATCCCAGGTGTAGACTAAGTGCGCATCATTACCATCGACACTAATGAGGTAGGGATAAGAAAACTCTTTGCGATTTTGATCTGGGAATGCTTCATCATCTTCTAAGACCTCGACAACTTGCCATTGATTTGATTTTGGCTCACTCATGAATAAGGTCAAACGATAACGCCCTGTTTCAATATTGTTCAGCACCAAAATACGCACACCATTATTTAACTGTAAGCCAGCAACAGCAGAATTCGGGTTAGCAATCGGCAAGTCTTCAGCTACCTGCCAAGACTGTCCCGCATTTTGGGTTTGACTTACTGGCACTTGCTTAGCTTGACTAGCGCTTCTGGTTTGACGGAACAATGCAGTCCCATCCTGGGCACTATTGACAAAGACCAGAGGCTGAATAGCCCCTCTACCTGAACTCATACGACGCTTATCAATCACTTGTCCAGCGTCGATTCTTAAGAACTCACCGAAGCGCCCTATCCACTCGTGATAAGCAGGTAGACCTAAACGGCCATCAGCAAATGGCAGCGCAGGTGATTTCACTAAGGTACTCAGATTAATCAGAGGTGAACTGATGAGTCGCTGTGGATTAGACCAAGTTAACCCTTCATCATCTGAAATGATGCTGGAGATCGAGCTACCAGCCCAGCCACCAATCGAAACGGTAACAAAGAATAATTGCAGGCGGCCATCTGCCATTCTGCTGGGGACAGGATTGCCGAGTTTGGCGATATAGCGAGATAAACCCGTTTCAGCACTGACTCGGTCTATCACTACAGTAGGCGCGCTCCAACTGGAAGCTCGAGGATCAAAAACAGCGCTATAAATGGAGACGTCTGCAGCACCCTCCCGACTACCCGCAAACCAGAATGCGCGAACTGCACCATCCTTTAATGCAATCAAGGAGGCAGCATGCACTGAAGCAGCACCGGTATCTGGCAACCAAGTTGCTATGGGGCTGGGGATGTGAGGTTTACTAGGGGCAATAGCGCTCTTAGACTTGCTTACAAGCTGAGGCTCCAGCTCTTCTTCAACTGAAGAAGGGTCGCCGATCACAAATGGCGCCCAAGCTGGACGACTGTCGATATGCAAAAAGCCAATCACTGCAGCTAGTAATAAAAAACAGAAAGCAATGACACGGCTCATCTACAAACATCCTTCACATTCAAAATTTCTGGGTTAGTTACGGGAGTAGCAATCAGATACTCGTGAACGAATAACTGCTTACCAATTTGACCTCTTAGCATTTCTTGGATTTCTTCATTGGAGTGGCGAGCCCTCATTTCGATTCTCTGCCCTACTATCTGACAAGAGTCACATAAAGCAGGAGCCGATCCAAGCGGTGTATGTACTGCCACTAAAGGGTAAGTGCTAGTTAGACCAGAAACATCGCTAGCGTCTTTAGCTAAATAACCATGAAGCTTGGCGCCCGGTATCAACAAGCGATACTCTTCATCCTTTGCCCGATAGTCACAGGGTATCCATACATCTTTTCCCTGCAACTGAGCAATACTTGCCTCTGAATAGCGCCCTAGCTGACCCTCTAGCGGAGCAAGGCTGCTCGTTAATGCGCAATAGGTCAGAAAACAGGCTGCCAAAGCCAGAGTCTTCGTTTGAGTACGCTTAAATAAGCCCACTAGGACAATAGCGATGCTAGCAGCCATCGCTATCCAATGACAGTAAGAATAGGTCCATGAGGCGGCATCCCCCATAAAGCCTGAGAGCTGTAAATTTGCAGCAATCCAAAGCAATACAGAAAGCACTAAGAGTTGTAAAAGCAAGGCGATCCGAAAACCCCATAAAGGCAAACGATCCCAATGTAAGGCAATCAATGCCGCGAATGCTGGCATCACAGGCAATAAATAACGACCAGAGCGCTGACTAGGGAAACTAAACACAATGAAGAATGCTACAACCAGCAATAAGAGCAGGCTTTCCTCTATATCCAAGAAGCGACGCTCACGCCAACACTGTAATAAGGTGGATATCAATACAAAGGTAAATAGGCCCGCATTAGCCAATGTCGTTAAGAGCAGCAACCAAATGCTATCGCCGCCCCGTATCAAATCCAATACGTAATTTGAATTCCGTGCCGCAAATTTTCCAGCATTTTCACCCAGAACAAATTCCCTCCACACCGCTTCTGGATAGGGATCCAATGCAAACCATAAAGCAAATACCCCAATGGCCAGGACAGCAGCCAGAAATACTTTATAGAGATCTTGCAGCAGTACTTTGGGAATACTCCACTGACGCCAACGCCAGTAATAGAGGCCTAATGCAAATGAGGCTGGAACAATATACGCAAAAGATTTAGCAAATAATGCCAGTCCAAAACAAATACCTGCTAATACAGGGAAAAAGAATTTGGATTCAAAAGCGCACTTACCCCAATACAGGAGAGCGAGAAATGGCAAGCTAAGCCAAAATACTTCTGGTGGGTCAGTTAAAAACGGACGCCCATAACGATAAGTCGCGAAGAAAGACAGCCAAACCAGTCCTGCCAAAAGACCGGTTTGAGTTTTTCCACTAAATCGGCGCACTGCTAAAAATAAGAAAAATGCTGTGAGGCCGGTATACAAAATACTAGGCCAGCGTAAATTAAGCAGAGACCATTCACTTCCCCAATGGCTACTAGCAATACCCTGCCAAAAAATAAGGGGGGGTTTCGTATTTTTAATGCCATCCATTTCAGACTGTAGTGGTAACCAATTTCCTGCCTCAGCCGTCATACGAACGATATGCATATAGGGATACTCATCCCCATTTTTAGGTGCAAAGCGGCTATCTAAGCCATAAAGATAGGTAAATACACCTAAAAAAAGGATTAAGAGTGCCGAACGATAAGAAAATGAGCCTCGCATGCCTCTAGTTTATAGGGCTTACAAGAAGGTTGGAGAAAACTGAATTCATAGACATTTTCGAATGAGCTTATGAAAAATGAATCTGAGGCAAATTGCAGTTTTTGAGCACTTCTTGATTAAGATGCTAATAAGATCAAAACGTAACTGATTACCCAGAATGAATCTGAATGGAGATAGACCACATGCGAGCACAGTTTTTAAAACCCGCAATCTTAGTATCGATTTACCTTGGCCTAAGCCCATGGAGTAGTGCTGCTCTGGCACAAAATGCCGATGCAAGTGATTTATATAAACGTGGCTTAGCAGCAACTTGCGCTAATTGCCACGGCACAGATGGCAAAGGGGTAGTTGAAGGCGGAATGCCTTTGATCAACAACCTTACTAGCGAGCAAATGCTAACTCAACTCAAAGCATTTAAATCTGGTGCGCGTGAAGGCACTATCATGCCGCAGCTAGCTAAAGGCTACTCTGACGAGCAACTCGAAACTATCGCCAATCAACTTGGCAAGAAATAATAAGGAAGCCCATCATGGATCGTCGACATTTTATTAGCCAAAGCGCAGCTGCACTTGGTTTACTCGCTGGTTTTTCTGGTCAAGCGCGCGCTAATTTACAAAAAGCAGAAATCCTCGTGATAGGCGGTGGATATGGCGGCGCAACAGCCGCTAAATATCTGCGTTTATTCTCAAACAATACTGCGAAGGTAACGCTCATTGAGCCTAATGCTTCTTTTGTATCCTGCCCACTCTCCAATTTGGTAGTCGGTGGTTCTCGCACTCTTGCTGAGCTCACCACTCCTTACGACAACCTCAGCAAACGTCATGGCATCAAAATTATCCAAGACAGCGTTGCCAGTATTGATGCAGACAAAAAAACAGTCAAGCTGGCATCAGGGAAAACATTGCACTATGACAAAGCAATTGTTTCTCCTGGCGTTACCTTGATGATGAATAGCATTGAAGGCTTAGCTCAAGCAAATCAAGCTGGTGTTACTTTGCAAGCCTGGAAAGCAGGTTCTGAGACTGTTGCTCTCCATAAACAATTAGCCGCAATGCGTGACGGCGGGACGTTTGCTATTAGCGTACCGGAAGCGCCTTATCGCTGCCCTCCTGGCCCTTATGAACGCGCTTGCCAAGTGGCCAATTACTTAAAACACAACAAACCTAAATCCAAGGTGTTGATCTTGGATGCCAACCAAGACGTTACTTCAAAAGGTGCGTTGTTCAAAAAAGTATGGGCTGAGCAATATCCTGGAATCGTTGAGTATTTACCAAAATACAATGTGACTGCAGTTGACGCCAAAACAAAGACGATTAAATTTGAGGTGCAAGACGATATCAAAGCAGATGTATTAAATCTATTGCCTGCGATGAGTGCTGGTGAAATTGCCGTCAAAACAGGTCTAGCAAATTCCAATGGTCGCTGGGTCAATGTGAATTACCTGAACTTTGAATCCACCGCGCAAAAAGATATCCATGTATTAGGCGATTCAATACAGGTTGCTCCAGCAATGCCAAAATCCGGTCACATGGCCAATCAACACGCTAAAGTAGCTGCGGCGGCAATTGTTGCAGAGCTCAGTGGTTGGGAAGTAAACCCAGCTCCTGTACTGACAAATACTTGCTATAGCTTTGTAAATGACCGCGAAGTAGTGCACGTTGCCAGCGTTCACCAGTACAACGCTGCCGAAAAGACCTTTAAACCGGTTCCTGGCTCTGGTGGTCTCTCTCCAGCACCATCCACTCTTGAAGGGGTATATGCATGGGGCTGGGCCCACAATATCTGGGCCGATAGTTTGGGTTGACCCGGATCAACACTTACGAAAAAAAGGGGCTTGTGGGCCTCTTTTTTGTTTATCTAGCTCCAAATGGGAAATATACTGAGCCAAAGAGAATATAAAAATTGGAGACTTGATGAATATGACCCCTTCCTCCCCAAAGGATGCTTCTAAATTGGAAGATGCCATTGAAAAGTGGACAGTTCCCATCGGGAACTTATTTGTTTCCTTGTTTCATCGGATTGCTCTATTTGGTATCGGCGCTGCAACAGTTTGGTCTGCAGCAGTTGCCTTTCTAGGAATGGCTCATAAAGGCTCAGCCTCGATTGAAGATTTACTATTGCTTTTTATCTATTTAGAAATTGGCGCCATGGTTGGTATTTATTTCAAAACCAATCACATGCCAGTGCGCTTTCTGATTTATGTGGCCATTACCGCAGTCACCCGTCTCATTATTGATTTAGTTAATACTAAGCATGAAGCAGATTTGGCGATTCTGTTCATGGGTTTAACTATTTTAATTTTGGCTCTCGCCAATGCAGTTGTACGCTATGCCTCTTGGAAATTCCCTAGTAGGTCCGGCGATAACGAATAAATATTCCCTAGCGCTTCACGAAGGCGCTACGGTTGAAATGTGACGTAAAGCCTATCAATCCGCATGATCCAAATTAGAAAATCCCAAGATAGAGGCTATGCCGACCATGGTTGGCTAAAAAGCTTTCATTCTTTCTCCTTTGCTGGTTACCACGACCCCCAATTTATGGGCTGGGGGAACTTAAGAGTGATTAATGAAGATCGTATTGCTGCTGGAATGGGGTTTGGTAAGCATGGGCATCGCAATATGGAAATTATTAGCTACGTCCTCTCTGGCGAATTAGCCCATCAAGATAGCATCGGTAACGTCAAAGGCATCCCGCCTGGTGATGTGCAACGCATGAGTGCAGGATCTGGTGTAACCCATAGTGAATTTAATCACGCCCAAGACCAAACAACCCACTTTCTACAAATTTGGATTGAGCCAAATGTCCTTGAGATTCCCCCGGGCTATGAACAGACAACCATTCCTTTGATCGAGAAGCAAGGCAAGCTACGTTTGGTGGCATCGCCAGACGGTGCAGATGGTTCTGTAAAATTATTTGCCGATGCCAAAGTCTATGCTGGTCTCTTTGATCACTCTCAATCGGCGCAAGTAGAGTTGGACCCTAAGCGTAAAGCTTACGTTCACCTCATTCGTGGATTACTTGAGGTCAATGGCCAACATCTGACTAGTGGCGATGCTTTACTCATAGAGAATGAATCACAGCTTAACTTCAGTCACGGTAGTGATGCTGAAGTCCTGCTTTTTGAGTTGAGCCATTCCTCACATTCCTAATTATCTGTCGAAGATTTACCCATTTCTATTTGAGGATCGCTATTCACCATGATTGAAATCTCCGAAAAGCGCTTAATCGGCCCGATTATTCGCTTACATCCCAGTGACAACATTGTCGTAGCCCGCATTGATATTGGCATTGGCGCCGAAGTGCCAAGTGAGAATTTCACGAGCCGCAGTCAAGTTCCTGCTGGCTACAAAATTGCTGCAAAGAAGATTCTCAAAGGTGAGCCGATTCTGAAGTACAACGTGACGGTGGGTTTTGCCAACACGGATATTGAAGCGGGCACGATGGTTCACAGTCACAACACGGAGTTCCGTGAATTTGATCGTGACTACGCGTATGCCAGCGAGTTCAAGCCTATTCAAATGCTTCCCGAGTCAGAGCGCGCCACATTTCAGGGTTATGTAAGGCCGAATGGCAAAGTGGGTACGCGTAACTTTATTGGCATCCTATCGACTGTTAATTGCTCAGCAACGGTAGTAAACAAAATTGCAGATTGGTTTACACCAGAACGTTTGAAAGATTTTCCAAACGTCGATGGTGTTGTGGCATTTAGTCACGATATTGGTTGCGGCATGGAAATGAGTGGCGAACCTATGGAACTCCTGCGCCGCACCATGGCTGGCTATGCTCGTCACCCTAACCTTGCTGCCGCACTGATTGTTGGCTTAGGCTGTGAACGTAATCAACTTAAAGGCCTGATGGAGCAGGAAGACTTAACTGCCGGTAATAATTTGCACACCTTCATCATGCAAGAGACTGGCGGGACTCGCAAAACGATTGAAGCAGGAATAGAAGCGGTCAAGGCGCTGCTTACAGAAGCAAACAAAGCCAAGCGGGAAACTGTCTCGGCTAGCCATCTATGTGTAGGCTTGCAATGCGGTGGCTCGGATGGATTCTCATCCATCACTGCAAATCCAGCTCTAGGGGCGGCTATTGATATATTGGCTCGCCATGGTGGAACAGGCATCCTCTCTGAAACACCAGAGATCTATGGTGTTGAACATACCCTCACTCGGCGTGCCGCAAGTAAAGCCATCGGTGAGAAGTTGATTTCCAGGATACGTTGGTGGAAAGACGAATATTCGGTTGGGCGAGATGTACAGATTAATGGTCAGGTTAGTCCCGGAAACCAGATTGGTGGTTTGGCCAACATCTTTGAAAAATCATTGGGCTCCTCCATGAAGGGGGGTACTGGGCCCCTAATGGAAGTGTATAAATACGCTGAGCCTGTGACTACAAAAGGCTTTGTCTTTATGGATACCCCAGGGTTTGATCCAGTCTCAGCTACCGGACAAATTGCCGGTGGTGCCAACCTCATTGCCTTTACTACCGGGAGAGGATCCATGTTTGGCTCGAAGCCGGCCCCCTGCATCAAACTGGCTACGAATACCCCTATGTATCAGAGACTTACTGAGGATATGGATATTAATTGCGGGGAAATCTTGGATGGCACCGTATCCGTTCAAGAGATGGGGCAGCAAATATTTGCGCTTTTCCTGCGCACCGCTTCAGGAGAGCCCTCTAAAAGCGAGCTGCTTGGGTTGGGCGATTATGAGTTTGTTCCATGGCAAATCGGGGTGATGAGCTAAGAGGAATGTAGAATTCATCATTAGCTTAATCAGGATTGAATCAGGCTCATGAAATTTCAGGATTACTACGAAACGCTCGGTGTACCACGCTCCGCTGCCGAGGCAGAAATTAAGGCGGCCTACCGCAAGTTGGCCCGCAAATATCATCCAGACGTCAACAAAGAAGCTGGTGCAGAAGAACAGTTCAAGCAACTTGGTGAAGCTTATGCCGTTTTGAAAGATACTGAAAAACGCGCAGCCTACGATCGCTTTGGTGCTAACTGGAAAAATGGTCAAGAGTTCACTCCTCCACCAAATTGGAATGAAGGTTTTGAATATTCTGATGGTGGCTTTGGTGGTGACAACCCAGGCTATGGCGGTGGTTTCGAAGGTGACCAGAGTGAATTCTTTGAATCCCTTTTTGGTAGAGGCAGACATCGTCAAGGGGGTCGTGGCGGACAGCAACATCAAGGAATGAACTTCAAAGGCCAAGATCATCACGCTAAAATTTTGATTGATATTGCGGATGCGTATAACGGTGCTAAACGTACTATCGCCTTACATATGCCAACGCGTGACGCTAGCGGCCACGTCAGCACACAAGAACGGAAATTAGACGTCAGTATTCCAAAGGGCATTAAAGCAGGACAAAATCTCCGTCTCTCAGGCCAAGGTGGCCCTGGCGTAGGCGAAGGACCTGCAGGTGATCTCTATTTAGAAATTGATTTTCATCCAAACCCCATCTATCGCGTTGATGGCAAAGATGTCTTCATCGATATTCCGTTGGCACCGTGGGAAGCTGCATTAGGTACCACCGTCAACGTCCCCACTCCAGCAGGTTCAACATTGGAGTTAAAGATTCCCGCGGGAACCGTTGCAGGCCGCAAGATGCGCCTCAAAGGTAAAGGTATTCCGAGCGCAGAGCCTGGCGATTTATATGTAGTTCCAACCATTGCTTTACCTCCTGCAACAAGCGACGCACAAAAAGAAGCCTATCAACATTTTGAGAAGGCTTTTGATTTCAACCCTAGATCTCATTTGAAGGGATGATCCTATGGCCCAAACGAATATCACCTGGATTGAAGGTAGTGTTGTAGAAAATGAAGTGCACATGACTATTGTGGAACTCTCCCATGCCTCATGTACGCCACAAGAACTCATCATGTCTTGGGTTACCGAAGGCGTACTCAGCCCTACTGGTGCATCCCCTGAAGATTGGCGCTTTAGTGGTGACTCACTCAGAAGAGCTAAAACTGCAGCTCATCTCACGCACGATCTAGAGCTCAATGTTCCGGGCGTTGCTTTAGCACTGGAACTCCTAGAGGAGATTACGCAGTTGCGAGCCCTTTTGAACCGCCAGATTTAGCTTAATTTGGGATTACTATGACTCGGAGCGGCTTAAGAGCTGCTCCCAGCGTTGCAAGTTTTGATCTAACTGCAGTGTAATCTCCGTTAAACGCGCCTGCATGCTAGCTGCCAACTCAGGTTCATTTTTATAGAGTTCTGGATTGCTCATCGCAATCCCAATGTCCGTCTGCTCAGTCTCCAGCCCCTCGATTTGCAAAGGCAAAGTCTCTAGCTCTTGACGCTCTTTGCCATTGAGCTTTTGTACGCCACTCTTGCTTGCCGGCTTAGCCACAACCTGTGCCTCCACTTTAAGCTCTGCCTTCGCTTCAATCTTCAGCTCTGATTTATTGACAGACTTAGTAGCAGAGTTGCTAGCGCGAATCTTGTCAGATCGTGCTTTTTGAATTTTCCAATCCTCATAGCCACCTTCATACTCTCGCCAGAATCCTTCACCCTCATGCGCAATGATGCTAGTAACTACGTTATCTAAGAAGTAACGATCATGACTGACTAGGAAGACAGTCCCTTTATAGTCTTGTAGCAACTGCTCAAGCAAGTCTAGGGTATCAATATCCAAGTCATTGGTTGGCTCATCCAATACCAATACATTGGCAGGCCTCGCAAATAAACGAGCTAGCAGTAAACGATTGCGCTCACCTCCAGATAAAGTGCTCACTGGAGAATTGGTGCGCTCTGGGGAAAATAAGAAATCACTCAAATAGCTCTTGACGTGTTTTTTGTTGCCATTAATTTCAATCCACTCACTACCAGGGCTAATGTAATCCTCAAGAGAAGCATTGAGATCCAAGCCTTCACGCATTTGATCAAAGTACGCTACTTCAATGCGGGTACCCATCGTTGCTGTTCCAGAATCAGGAGCAATGGTGCCAAGAATCAGTTTGAGCAAAGTCGTTTTACCAGCCCCATTCGGTCCAAGCAGACCGACTTTATCGCCACGCAAAATCGTTGCAGTGAAGTCAGTAACAATAGGTCGATCGTAAGATTTACTGACATTTTGTAGATCAGCAACGATCTTACCGCTACGATCTCCCGCAGAAACAGCCAATTTCACTTGACCCATCGCATCCCTGCGCTCGGCACGGCTATTGCGCAATGTCTCTAGACGTGCAATACGCGCTACGCTTCGAGTACGACGCGCTTCAACCCCTTTACGTATCCATACCTCCTCTTGAGCCAATAATTTATCAGCCCTTGCATTAGCCAATGACTCGGAGTTCAGTTCTTGTTCTTTTAATACTTCGTATTGTGTGAAGTTACCGGGATAGCTACGTAAGATCCCGCGATCCAACTCCACGATTTGGGTACAAACATTATCTAAAAAGGCACGATCATGGGTCACCAGAATGACTGATCCTTGGTATTCCTTTAAAAGCTCTTCTAACCAAGCGATTGAATCTAAGTCCAAGTGGTTGGTTGGCTCATCGAGCAATAAAACATCTGGCATTTCCACTAAAGCGCGGGCAAGTGCTACACGTTTTTTGGTTCCGCCCGAGAGTGTACTGATTTTAAGATCCGCCTCTAAATGCAGGCGATCTAATGTCTCGTAAACCCGCTGCTCCCAGTTCCAGCCACTGAGGGCTTCTAACTGAGATTGCACTTCATCCAAACGATGATGCGAGGCATCATCCCAATCGCCCACACTTAGAGCCTCATACTCTTCACGCAAAGCCTTAGCCTGCGCCACACCCTTTGAGACTGTTTCAAATATCGTTTCTTCAGCGTCAAAAATAGGTTCCTGAGGAACATAGGCAATACGCAAGCCCTGTTGATACTGCAGGAGTCCGTCATCCAGTTTTTCAATGCCAGCCAATATCTTCAATAAAGAAGATTTGCCAGTGCCATTACGGCCAATTAAGCCAACACGCTCACCCGATTCGAGTGAAAAAGCCGTGTTTGCGAGGAGGTCAACGTGGCCGAAAGCCAGTTTTGCATCAGTGAGTACGATTAAAGCCATGGCGACATTATCGCTACTTCACCCAATCTCCTGATATTTCTAATAAACATGGTGTTGCGCAGTAGAATTTACTAAAGCAATCAGTCCAAATTAAGAGATAAATGACCTGCAAACTCAGTACCGCTAACCCTCGCCTCATCCTCTTTGCAGGTCATGCAGGCACTGGTAAATCCACCTTAGCAAAAAAGGCCTTACCGCGCATTGTTGAAAAAACAGGGGAAGATTTTTTCTTTCTGGACAAAGATACGGTTTATGGAGCCTATAGCGCCCATGTAATGGAGCTCACCACCAATAATCCCAATGATCGCGACAGCCCCTACTATCTTGAAAACCTCCGGGATTGGGAATATTCAGGCCTCATTGCCCTAGCAAAAGAAAATCTTCAACTTGGGGTGAATGTCATTCTTGTAGGCCCATTCTCTAGCGAGATCCAAAGTGGCAGGATGTTTAACCCAGAAGAGCTTGGAGTTCCAAATGCATCTAGCATCAAAATCGCCTGGATTGATCTAGAAGCGAATGAAGCAAAACATCGAATGGAAATGCGTGCCGATCCCAGAGATGAATACAAGCTCGCGCACTGGGATCAGTACCTCAAGCGCAGAGTGCAGCCACCAGAACACATAGCAATACAGCGCTTTGATAATTTACATTTCGATGAAGCCAAGTTTGAGGCACTACTCAACCACTTAGTGCAATAAATTGCAGACAAAAAAATAGAGCCCCTTAGGGGCCCTATCTCAAGCACTAAGAACTGAATTCTTAGAACTTGTATGTCACACCTACAGCTGGCATCCATGGATTCAAGGTTAATGTACCTAAATTAGTACCGCCTGAAACAGTCTTAACCTCAGTGCTCATAGTTGCGTATTTCAAGTCAACGTTCATACCCCAGTTTTTATCAAACATATAGTCCATACCGATTTGTCCAACTACACCAATGCTAGATTGATTAACCGTTACAGAATTTCCAAGTGCTGGGAAATTTTGGCGATTACCGAAAATTGTGTAGTTCACACCGAGACCTACGTATGGTTTGAATGCACCTAAATCTGTAAAGTGATACTGTGCCAATAAGGACGGTGGTAAAGCAGTAATCTTACCGACGTTGGTATTGCCTGATCCAGCAGTAATATTTACTTGCTGTGGATATGTTAAAACTAACTCTGCAGCGATATTTTTAGTAAAGAAATAAGAAACATCCACTTCAGGAATCCATTGATTCTGTGCCTTAATATTTAAAGCCTGAACTGATCCATTACCACCAGATTGCCCATTCTGAAACAACAAATCCACGGCGCGCACACGAATCATCCATGGATTTTCCGCTGCAGCTTGTGCCTGTGCGGCGATTGGTGCTAGCGATGCTACTGCAGCCATTGCTGCCACGAGAGTTTTAATACGCATGATGATTTCCTCTTAGTTATCAATTTGATGAGTTCATTTTCGAATTGATAAGTGGGAAGGAATTTGATGCAAATCAAATTAAATCAGGCTGTGATTTTTAAATTTGCTGAAAAGCAACAGTGTTTTGTTATTTACTTGATGCAGATCAAATGGATTCGGATTTACCCAAATCTTTGTCTTAAAAATTACCTACAACACCTTGGAATAGGTTCCTTTAGCCTGCGACTCTCTAAGATGCCTATCGAAGGTCATCGCTACCCGTCTTGCCAGTAGTCTGCCCTTGATTGGAACCTGCATACTGGTGCCCTGCCATTCCAGTAAGCCTGCATCCTCAAGGCCTTTGAGCTCTTCTAGCTCCGCTTTGAAATAGCTAGAAAAATCAATGTGATGTGCATTTGCAAATGATTCGGTATTGAGGGCAAATTGACACATCAACTCACCAATCAATTCACGACGCAATAAATCATCTGGATTTAGTTGTAAACCTCTGAGTACTGGTAAATGCCCTTGATCTAGAGCTGCGTAATACTCATCCAAGGTACGTACATTTTGAGAGTAGCAATCGTCCACTTTGCCAATGGAGGAAATTCCAAATGCCAAGAGATCACATTCCGCTTGAGTTGAATAGCCTTGGAAATTACGATGTAGCTTTCCTTCTTTTTGTGCAATTGCCAATTCATCATCTGGCTTTGCAAAATGATCCATTCCAATGAAAACATAACCAGCCTCACCTAAGCGCGCAATGGTATTGGAGAGGATGTCTAGCTTATCAGCTGCAGGCGGCAGTTCAGCCTCTGATATACGACGTTGAGGTTTAAAGATATGCGGCAAATGCGCATAGTTATACACAGAAAGACGATCTGGATTCATGGCCAAGACCGTATCAACCGTTTCTTTGAAGGTCTCAGGCGTTTGCTTAGGTAAACCATAAATTAAATCGACGCTTCTGGATTTAAAACCATATTTTCTTGACCAGTCCATCACAGCTTGAGTCTCTTCAATAGTCTGCACACGATGAACCGCCTCTTGTACAGCAAGATTGAAATCTTGGACCCCAAGGCTAATGCGGTTAAATCCCAATTCTGCCAAGAGCGCAATATCTTTCTCGGTTACTCGCCGCGGATCGATCTCGATGGAGTATTCACCTCCGGG
>CAIMPQ010000157.1 GCA_903843315.1 uncultured beta proteobacterium | reverse complement strand
TCTTAGTGACTGCTAGCACCACCCAAGTAAGCGGCTTTCACAGCAGGATCATGCATTAATTTATCTGCTGGGCCATGGGTAGCTATCTTGCCATTCTCCAGAACATAACCATAGTCAGCCACGTTCAAAGCTGCAGCAGCAAACTGCTCCACTAACAGCATGGTTACGCCTTGTGACTTGAGATTAGAAATAATTCTAAATACTTCCTCAACCAAGATCGGCGCTAGACCCATCGATGGCTCATCCAACAGAATAATATCTGGAGTTAACATCACCGCTCGAGCCATTGCCAACATTTGCTGCTCACCACCAGACAAGGTACCCGCCAATTGATTGCGACGCTCTTTTAAGCGCGGGAACATTTCTAAAGACTTTTCAAGATCGTCCTTGATATCCCCCTTAGGACGGCTACCCGTAAAACGGGGGAAGGCGCCAAGCAGTAAATTGTCAGTAACCGACATGGTTGTAAAGACGCGGCGCCCTTCTGGACTGTGTGCCAAACCCAGGCGAGCGATTTTATGAGAGTCGTAACCGTCAATTTTTTCACCGCTTAAGGTTACTTCACCACCGGTAGGCTTAATCATGCCAGTAATGGCACGCATCGTCGTTGTTTTCCCGGCACCGTTAGAGCCGATCAAAGTAATGACTTGTCCTTTAGGAACATCAATATTGATGCCATGAAGGACTTTCACTTTGCCGTAGCCTGCTTCAAGATTCTTAATAGATAACATGGTATTTACCGATTCAATAGGTTCGAGTGATTAAGTACCCAAGTAGGCATGAATCACCTTCTCGTCTGCCTGAACTTCAGCGGGCTTACCTTCTGCAATCTTCTGACCGAAGTCCAAGACAGATACGGTATCGCAAACTGACATCACCACATCCATATGATGCTCAATCAGGATGAAGGTAATACCGCTATCGCGGATCTTACGAATAATGCGCAAGAGTTCTTTAATATCTGGAGCGGTTAAGCCGGCTGCTGGCTCATCGAGCAAGAGCAACTCTGGATCGAGCGCCAAGGCACGTGCAATCTCCAAAAGGCGTTGCTTACCATAGGGCAAGTTACGTGCTTCTTCATTAGCCAGATCCTCTAAGCCAACGAATTTGAGTAGTGCTAATGCACGGCCATGCGCCTCTAGCTCTTCCTTCTTGTAGCGCGGCAGATGTAAGGCAATTTCTACGATATTGGACTTGAAGGTGTGGTGCAAGCCAACCAAAATATTTTGGATCGCGGTCATTTCACCGAAAAGTTGCACGTTTTGGAAGGTACGAGCAATGCCTGATAAAGCAATATCAGATGAAGTCTTACCGACGACGCTCTCACCTGCATATAAAACGCTACCAGCAGTGGGTACATAAATACCGGTCAACACGTTCATCATGGTGCTCTTGCCGGATCCGTTCGGGCCAATCAAACCATGAATGGTACCGCGCTTGACACTGAGATCAACATTATTCAAGGCCTTCAAACCGCCGAACTGCATTAATAATGAATCCACTTTCAGCAGCTCTGCACCCGCGTTCTGTTTACCAATGGCGCTAATGAAACTGATGGAGTCATCCACCACTTCAGCCTCTTCACCACGCGTGGTTTTTGCTTTACCAACCATCGATTGGTAAAAACTCTTCGCAAAACCAACAATACCGTTTTGCAAGTAGTACACCACGAGCAAAATCATGAAGCCGAAAATACTTAAGCGCCAGTCAGAGATGCTATTCAACCAAAATGAGAAAGCAGCCAAACCAACCACACCTGCTATCGGAATCGCTACCCGTCTTGGAGTGGTAAGCTGTTTGGATAAAGCCATTGCAGCGCCAGCCACTACTACGATTGCAATAATCGAAGCAACGATCCGGAAGAGATTAATGTCATCCAAGAGTTTTGGTAACAGCACAATAATGGCCGCACCAATCACTGCACCCAGACGTGACTTACGTCCACCCATGATGATGCCGAGCAAGAACAGAACTGCCAGCTCATTGTTATAAGTGTTTGGAGAAATATATTGTTCTGAGTAGGCATACAAGCAACCAGCC
>CAIMPQ010000156.1 GCA_903843315.1 uncultured beta proteobacterium | reverse complement strand
GTGTGCAGGGCTTGATGATTAATAAAGGTAACCCATTGGGTATTACCCGCCTGAAGGATTTATTAAAACCCCATGTTCGATTTATCAATCGGCAAAAAAGTTCAGGCACACGATTATTGCTCGATACTGCTTTGGTTAAAGAGGGTATTGATTCCAGGAAGATTAAAGGCTATGAGCACGAAGAGTTCACGCATTCGGCAATTGCAACCGCGATCTTGGCCAAAAAGGCGGATGTGGGCGTAGGCGTTAAGAGCATTGCCCTCGAAAATGGATTGGATTTTATCCAGTTAAAGGATGAGTTATTCTTCTTGGCCATGAGTGATGAGTTAGCACTCAATAAAGAGATCGGCAAGTTAGTTCGTCGGATTCGGCAGCTATCAGAGGAGGCGCCAGGGTATAAGTCGGTAGGTCTAAAGCGCCAGATCGCTGAATGGATCTAAACTGACCACTGGCTACTGATAAGGAGTGCAGCTTGCGCAAAGTGATTCTGACACTACTTTTTGTCTGCGCACAAAGTGTCAGTGCTCAGCAGACAACGGTCGCGGTAGCCGCCAATATGAAGGATGCATTCGCTGAAATTGATGCAGCTTTTAGGGCGACCGGAAAAACTCAAATCAGAGTGGTTTATGGATCTTCCGGAAATTTCGCTGCGCAGATATTGAATGGCGCACCATTTAACTTATTTATCTCGGCTGATGAGCGTTACCCGATTGAGTTATTTCAACAGGGGAAAACTACTGATGAGGGCATGGTGTATGCGATTGGCAAACTTGCGCTAATAGCCAAAACATCTTCTGGAATTACTTTGGCGGATAACAAAGCAGAGATTGCACGGGCAATCGTCAGGGCCAATAAGGTTGCCATTGCTAAACCAGAGCTAGCTCCTTATGGCAGGGCTGCGGTTGAGTACCTAAAGTCCGAAGGTCTATGGGATCTCGCAAAAAATAAATTGATCTACGCAGATAACATTGGGATTGCCACAATGTATGTCGTCACTGGTGGCGCTGATATTGGCTTTACTGCCTTATCTCTCGCCAAGTCACCAGAGGTCGCCAAAGAAACCAACTTCTTACTGGTCAATAACAAGCTGTATGAACCCATCAAGCAGAGGATGGTGTTAATCAAAGGCGCACCTCAAGAGGCTATTCGTCTTTATCAATTCATGCAAAGTGCTCAGGCTAAATTGATTCTCCAGAAGTACGGTTACACCACTCCTTAATTTTTCTTTGTTTTAAAAATACTCCTCATTTGTTTTGGATCAAGCCTCCAAAGCCCAAATTAGCCCATTATTCCTAGTGATGCGGATGCTCTCCATGAATGATATTCATTCTCATTTGGGGATATAATCCATCATAATCTAGTCAAAAAGCGTGTTTAATGAATTTAGATCAAGTCGAGCTCGGCAGTCTTTACCGCGTCAATAAGGTGAATGCCCCTAAAGGTGCCCCCCAAATTAAGGGGCAGCTGGAAGATATTGGCTTTTTGCCAGGTGAGCCAGTGACTGTTCTGCGTAAAGGATTACTTGGTAACGGCCCTTATATGGTTCGGGTCGGCACTTCAACATTTGCCTTGCGCAAATCTGAAGCCAGCATGATTTCAGTTGATTGATTGGTATATGGCTGAATCTAAAGTCCACTTCTTCTCGAATGAACCGGTTGTTGCATTACTAGGTAATCCGAATTGCGGGAAGACTGCTTTATTCAATTTACTCACAGGTAGTCGTCAGAAGGTTGCAAATTATTCTGGAGTTACGGTAGAGCGGAAAGAAGGGCGCCTCACTTTAGAGTCAGGAAAACACATTCGTATTTTGGATTTACCGGGCGCGTACAGTCTTTATCCAAGATCGCTCGATGAGCGTGTGACTTGCAATGTCCTATTAGGTAGAGCTGAAGGGGAGAAGCGTCCAGATTTAGTCATTTGCATATTAAGTGCAATGAACCTACGCCGCAATCTCCGCCTGGTTCTGGCTGCAAAGCGCCTAGGATTGCCTTGTATAGTAGTTCTCAATATGTTGGATATTGCAAATCGCCAAGGCCTGCAAATC
>CAIMPQ010000155.1 GCA_903843315.1 uncultured beta proteobacterium | reverse complement strand
TGCTCTCGCATCGAGCACGATATTTTTTTGAGATTGCAGATTGCCCATCACTTCATCGACTAAGACAAGTCCAACGAAAGGCATCGGCTCAAGAGCCTGATTTGTTGGGGTGGGTTGGCGGGGAATCGTCCCCATAGGACCGTTCCACGAATCGAGACCGCCATCGAGAACCCGCACATTGGCGTGGCCTGTGGCTTTCAGCATCCACCATAGGCGGCTTGCATAGACTGAGCCTTGTTTGTCATAAGCAACAACCAAGGTGTTTGGACTAATCCCTAAACGGGTTTTGGTTTTTGCCCAGGCTTCGGGTGAGGGTAGGGGGTGTCTACCATTAGTACCATTTTTGCTGCCTGATAAATCCTGATCGAGATCGACATGAATCGCTCCAGGAATATGACTCTCTTTGTATGTTTTTCTTCCAGCCTCTGGATTGGCTAAATCAAAGCGGCAATCACACAGTAAAACATTTTCGCCACTGTTAATGATTTCTTCTAACTGGTTTGCTGAAATCAGAGGAGTCATATAGCTTCCTATATTTTTTAGGGCGAGAGTGTTGGGATATTTGCCTTAATTATGCGCCTTGAAACTGCATTACGCGACGGTACCATTCATGAAAATGTTGCATGCCATCTTCCATTGGACTTTGATAAGGGCCTACTTCATTGATGCCGCGAGCAAACAGGGCCGCACGTCCTTGATCCATGCGTTCGCCGATTTCATCATCTTCAATGCAGGTTTCCATATAAGCGGCGCGTTCAGCCTCTACAAATTCGCGCTCGAATAAAGCGATTTCTTCTGGATAGTAGAACTCCACCACATTGCGCGTCTTGTTAGGACCCATTGGATGCAAGGTAGAAACGCACAAGACGCCTGGGTACCATTCCACCATGACATTAGGGTAGTAAGTTAGCCAGATAGCGCCGTGGCGGGGAGTCTTACCTTTAAATTGGCGTATTACGGCTTCGTGCCAGTTGCGGTAAACCGGTGATCCGGGAATTTGCAAGTCTTTATGAATGCCTACCGTTTGTACGCTGTGCCAGTCACCAAATTCCCAGCGTAAATCTTCACAGGAAACAAATTTACCTAGACCTGGATGAAATGGAACGACGTGGTAATCCTCTAGGTAAACCTCAATAAATGTTTTCCAGTTGTAGTTGCAATCGTGCACCTCAACATGATCAAGTAGGTAACCATCAAATTGCAGATCCTCAGCAACACCCAGTTTTTCTAGGTCAGTTCGCACATCGCGCGGACCCTCGAACAATAGCCCTTGCCAATTTTGCAAAGGCGATTTCCCTAAATGCAGACAAGGCTTATCTTCAAAGTGGGGTGCACCCAATAAATTGCCACCTAAATCATAGGTCCAGCGATGAAGTGGGCAAACGATGTTGTCGGTCTTGCCTTTGCCATTGAGCATGAGTGCTTGGCGATGGCGACAAACATTGGAAAGGAGTTCCACACCAGATTCATTGCGAACCAAGATGCGACCTTCATTTTCAGCGCTTAAAGTTTGGTAGGAGCCCATTTCTGGCACCATGAGTTCGTGACCTACATAGCCCGGCCCCTGCTTAAAAAGCAGTTCAATTTCCCGCTGATACAAGTCAGCGTCAAAATATGCCGTAACTGGCAGTTGTAGATTGGACGGCGCAAGCTTCTGCGCGGCAGCCAGATTAGTCATTCTCCCCACCCCCGAAAACGTCAGCCGAAGCTAAGCGGAATAACCAATCCAACCATCGACGGATCGATATTGGAAAGGAAGGGGGGAATTATACCCATCCGGGGGTCATCTCGCTTTAATATGTAGGGCTATCCGCGTGGGAAATCCAAAGGAAACTACTTATGCCAGCCAAGAAGTCAGAAAGTCAAAAACCCGGTCTTGAAGTCCAAATTGACCCAGAGTTACGCTATGAACAGGCAGTAAAAGAGTTAGAAAAGCTGATTTCTGACATGGAGTCAGGCAAATTTTCTTTAGAAGAGACCCTTTTAGCTTATCAACGTGGCGCGGCTTTGTTAAAGCATTGCCAGGGAGTGCTTTCCCAAGTTGAGCAACAAGTGCGCGTATTCGAAGCTTAATGACTGCCGGTATTCAATTTCAAGAGTGGCTTCATACGCACTCTGCACGAACTGAGTCAGCCTTAGATTGTTTGCTCGTTTCTGCACAAACCACGCCAGCGCGTCTGCATGAGGCAATGCGTTATGCCGCACAAGGTGGGGGCAAAAGAATTCGTCCATTGCTAGTCTTTGCAGCCGGTGATCTTGGTGATGCTAAAGATGAGGCTTTAGATGCAGCAGCGGTTGCGATTGAATGTATTCATGCCTACTCTTTAGTACATGACGATTTGCCTTGCATGGATGACGATGATTTGCGTCGTGGTCGCCCTACTGTTCATAAGGCATTTGATGAAGCCACTGCGCTGCTTGTTGGGGATGCTTTACAAACCCGTGCCTTCGAAATCCTGGCGAATGCTCAGTGCGATGTAGATGTGCGTTTGCTCATGATCAGCGCTTTAGCAGCAGCTTCTGGCTCTCGCGGTATGGCGGGTGGTCAAGCAATCGATCTGGAGAGTGTAGGGAAAAAATTAGATCTGGCAGGTTTAAAGCAAATGCATGCGATGAAGACAGGAGCTTTACTCTCCTGTGCAGTGGATTTAGGTGGTATCGCTGCCCATCTCAATCCTTCCCAAATGAGCCACCTTCAGAATTATTCCAGTGCACTCGGTTTGGCCTTTCAAATCGTTGATGATGTGCTCGATGCGACTGCAGATAGCCAAACACTCGGAAAAACTGCAGGCAAGGATGCTGCGGCGAATAAGCCTACCTATGTCACCTTGATGGGTTTAGACTATGCACAGAAGCAGGCTAAAGAGTTGCAAGAAGCAGCTATTGCAAGCTTAGATAGTTTTGGTAATAAGGCGCAAGCCTTGAAAGATTTAGCGCTATTGGTTGTCAATAGAGGTAAATAAGAGAGCTAAATAAGTACGGATTAATCGATTTAATGACTTTAGATTCCATCAACTCCCCCGAAGACTTAAGAAAACTTTCTCGCGAAGAGTTACCTGCGCTTGCTGATGAATTACGTCAATTTGTCATAGAGTCGGTATCTGAAACAGGCGGCCACCTTTCTTCTAATTTAGGAACAGTGGAGCTTTCAATCGCTTTGCATTATGTGTTTGATACCCCGGATGACCGAATTGTTTGGGATGTCGGTCACCAAAGTTACCCCCACAAGATTTTGACAGGCCGTCGTGAGCGCATGCATACCTTGCGTCAGTTCAAAGGGCTGTCAGGATTTCCGCATCGCGCTGAAAGTGAGTTTGATGCGTTTGGCACAGGTCACTCTTCTACTAGTATTTCTGCTGCGATGGGTATGGCCCGCGCATTTCAAACAAAAGGCGAGCGACACGTAGCGGTTGCGGTGATTGGCGATAGCGCAATGACTGGTGGCATGGCGTTCGAAGCAATGAATAATGCGGGCGTCTATGACGATTTGCCGCTAGTCGTGATATTGAACGACAACGATATGTCGATTTCGCCAGCTGTGGGTGCACTCAATCGTCACCTAGCAAGATTGCTCAGTGGCAATATTTATTCAGCGACTAAAAAAGGGATCGACAGTGTGCTCTCAATCGCACCGCCCTTGCGGGAGTTTGCAAAACGGTTAGAAGATCATGCCAAGGGCATGGTTTCACCATCAACGATTTTTCAGGAATTTGGTTTTAATTACTTTGGCCCGATTGATGGACACGATTTAGATGCATTAGTCCCCATGCTTCAAAACGTACGCCGTTTGGCCATAGAAGGGCGCGGCCCCCAGTTTCTGCACGTAGTGACCCGTAAAGGTCAGGGTTATGAATTGGCGGAAGCTGATCCTGTGCTCTATCACGGCCCAAGTAAATTTAACCCTGATGAAGGAGTTAAAAAATCGCTCGCTACTAAGAAAACATTTACCCAGGTATTTGGAGAGTGGTTATGCGACATGGCGCATGCCGATCCATTATTGGTTGGTATTACACCAGCAATGCGTGAAGGTTCTGGTTTGGTGGAGTTTGAGCACAATTTCCCAAAACGTTATTACGATGTTGGCATCGCGGAACAACATGCAGTGACATTTGCTGCTGGTATGGCATGCGAGGGAATGAAGCCAGTAGTAGCGATCTATTCCACTTTCTTACAGCGTGCATACGATCAATTAATTCACGACGTTGCTCTGCAAGACTTGCCGGTATTGTTTGCGCTCGATCGCGCAGGCTTGGTTGGTGCTGATGGCGCTACTCATGCGGGCGCGTACGACATCCCGTTCTTACGTTGCATTCCAAATATGTTGGTGATGACGCCAGCAGATGAGGCTGAGTGCCGTGATCTGCTGACTACTGCATACCATCAGCCCCATCCAAGCGCAGTGCGTTATCCACGTGGTTCCGGTGTTGGGGCTATTCCTTCAAAAGAATTGCGTACATTGCCATTTGGCAAAGGGGAGATTCGTCGTAAATCCAAAGCACCCTCTGGTCAGCGCGTAGCAATCTTGGCTTTTGGTACTTTGCTTTACCCTGCATTAGAAGTAGCTCAAAGCATTGATGCGACTGTGGCCAATATGCGTTTTGTAAAACCGCTTGATGTTGACCTAATTCAAACTTTAGCAGCAGATCATGATTATTTTGTCACGATTGAGGATGGTGCAATTCAGGGTGGCGCGGGCAGTGCTTGCTTGGAGGCCCTCTCTCATCTGGGAATTAACAAACCCCTCCTGCAATTAGGTCTTCCTGATCAATTCATTGAACATGGCGATTACAACCTGCTGATGACCAAGTGTGGCCTGGATATAGACGGCATTCGCAATTCCATCAAACAGCGTTTTCCAGCTGTATTAACAATAAATTCAGTGCTGGTAGGCAAATAAGCCTGTTTTGCTTGAAAATAGAGCCATGAATGACATGAACCCCGCTTTTCTGAAAGCCAGCGCAATGCCTGATGTGCAATCCACATTAGATGAGCGCGCGTTACCAATTGAGCAGGTGGGTATTCGTGGGGTGCGTCATCCATTAACGATTCGTAGTGCCTCTGGAGATTTTCCATCGGTTGGCCATTTCGAGATGGATGTAGCCTTGCCAGCGCACGTGAAAGGAACGCATATGTCGCGTTTCATGGCGCTCTTGCAAAAACAAGAAATGGCGATTGATAGCACAACGGTAGTTGCAATGGTGCGTGATATGTTGCCTTTGCTCGATGCCAAAGAAGGCCATGTGCAATTTACTTATACTCACTTCGTTAAAAAAGCAGCACCCGTATCTGGTGTAGAAAGCTTGATGGATTACGAAGTGACTTGGATGGCAACAGCTAAACAAAATGCCACAGGAACATTAGATGTGGAATTGGGTTTACGTGCCCAAGTACCGGTGATGAGTTTGTGCCCTTGCTCAAAAGAGATTTCAGAATTTGGCGCCCACAATCAACGCTCCCATGTGACTATGGATGTAGTGCTTAATGCGCAAACCAAGATGACAGTGGAAGATTTGATTACGGCTGCAGAGAGCGAAGCCTCTAGTGAGCTCTGGGGATTACTCAAGCGCCCCGATGAAAAGTGGGTGACTGAGCATTCATATAGCAACCCTAAATTTGTAGAAGATTTAGTACGCGATGTGGCCGGCAACCTCAAGGCGGATGAGCGTATCCGCTCTTTTGTAGTTGAGGCTGAGAACTTTGAATCGATTCATAACCACAGCGCATTTGCCAGAATCAGCTTCGCAAAATAAGCTTATTTAAGGTTGTTGCTTTGCAAATCCCAACGGGGTTTGATATCAAAAGCCCCTGATGTAGTAGAGCCATTGTTTTCTGTAAGCATGCGTAGCGCTCCAGCAAATGCAATCATGACGCCGTTATCCGTGCACAGCTCTAGTGGTGGATAGTGCACTTCAAAACCATTGCGTTTTGCTTTTTCATTCAGCGCACTACGTAATTGCACATTAGCCCCAACACCTCCTGCAAGAACTAAGTGCTTGCAGCCAGATTGCTTCAGTGCTTTTTCGGATTTACTGACAAGTACGGCTACAAGAGAGTCAACAAAGCTTCTTGCCAGATCTGCATGAAACTGCTCGACTTCATGCGTGTCCGCAATATTTTTTTCTACAAACTTTTTTACTTGATTTAAAACGGCAGTCTTTAATCCAGAGAAAGAAAAATCCAAATCTCCTGAGTGAAGCATCGGTTTCGGTAAATCAAAAATGCCGACACGGCCTGTTTCTGCGAGTTTGGAAATGGCTGCGCCTCCTGGGTAATCTAAGCCTAACAATTTGGCAGTTTTATCAAAAGCTTCGCCTGCAGCATCATCCAAGGTTTCACCGAGAAGTTGGTATTGACCGATGCCAGATACTTTCATGAGTTGGGTATGGCCACCCGAGACGAGTAAGGCAATAAACGGAAATTGCGGGACAGTTTGACCTAACAGGGGTGAAAGTAGATGCCCCTCAAGGTGATGCACTCCAATTGAGGGCAAATTGAGGCCTTGAGCCAGGGATTTGGCAAAGGCACTACCTACCAGCAGGGCACCAGCTAAGCCAGGGCCTTGGGTGAAGGCTACCGCATCGATATCAGATAACTTGAGCTGAGATTGGGCCAAAGACTCGTCCAAAAGGGGTAGAACCCGCCGGATATGGTCGCGGGAGGCAAGCTCGGGGACCACACCCCCATAATCCCGGTGCATGGCGATCTGAGAGTGCAAACCCTGGCCGAGAATACCCTGGGACGCAGGTTTGCCCTCTTCCCACGGTGTGGTGTTGTATAAAGCCACCCCGGTCTCATCACAAGAAGTTTCTATACCTAAAACAATCATTTTTTCGCTTGGTCGTGCTAGAATCGCAATTCAGTTAATTTTTCGAGATTTTTCGAGCATATACGAGTTAAACAAGTATGACTACAGTCCGCCTACGCGAAAACGAACCATTTGAAGTGGCATTGCGCCGTTTCAAGCGCACCATTGAAAAAAATGGTCTTTTAACCGACTTGCGTGCCCGCGAGTTTTACGAGAAGCCAACGGCTGAGCGTAAGCGTAAGAAGGCCGCTGCTGCAAAACGCCATTACAAGCGTATTCGCAGTCAGATGTTGCCTAAGAAGCTTTACTAATAGAATTTAAAAGCTCTCTTCACCGAGAAGCTTTGAAACCCGCTGACGGTGAAACGCAGCGGGTTTTTGCTTTTTAATCGCCAGAAATAGTTAGATACTTAATACATCAGGAACTAAGCAATGAGTCTAAAAGATCAAATCACCGAAGATATGAAAAATGCTATGCGTGCAAAAGAAGTGGCACGCCTGGGAACTATTCGTCTTTTGCTAGCAGCGATTAAGCAGCGCGAAGTAGACGATCGCATCGAGCAAGATGATGCCGCTGTCATTGCAACCATTGAAAAAATGATCAAACAGCGCAAAGATTCGATTTCGCAGTTTGAAAAAGCAGCGCGTGATGATTTGGTTGCGATTGAAGCAGCTGAGATGGTGATTTTGCAAACCTATTTACCTGCGCAAATGTCTGATGCTGAAGTAGAAGCTGCAGTAGCCGCCGCTGTGAGCGCTACTGGTGCTGCAGGCCCCCAGGATATGGGTAAAGTCATCGGCATGCTTAAAGGCCAATTGGCAGGCAAGGCCGATATGGGCAAAGTATCTGGCTTAGTAAAAGCTGCACTCGCAAAATAAGAGAACTCACTTCATACTCTGAGCCTTATGGCACTCATTCCCCAATCCTTCATCGCCGATCTTTTAAATCGGGTTGACATCGTTGATGTGGTTGGGCAGCACGTAAAGTTAAAAAAAGCAGGTGCAAACTTTCAAGGCTTGTGCCCCTTTCATTCCGAAAAGTCACCCTCATTCTCCGTATCACCAACAAAACAGTTTTATCACTGCTTTGGATGTGGCGCCCATGGTTCTGCTATTAGTTTCTTAATGGAATACTCGGGCCTGGGCTATGTCGATGCGATCGAAGATTTAGCGCGTTCTGCAGGTCTGGATGTTCCTCGCGAAGAGCGCACTGCAAATGATGTTGCAAGACAGCAGCAGGCGATGGCCTTGAGTGAAGTGATGAGCTCGGCAGCTGATTGGTATCGCCAGCAGCTTAAGGCTAGCACCCGTGCAGTCGAATATCTCAAGGGCCGTGGTCTCACTGGAGAAATCGCTAAACGGTATGCCTTGGGTTATGCGCCAGATGGTTGGCAAGGCTTAGAGGCAGTATTTGGTAGTTATGCCAACGATGAAGTGGCCAAGACTTTGCTAGAGGGTGGTTTGCTGATTCAGGGTGAGCAAGCTGAAGGTGGCCAGCCAGTGAAGCGTTACGATCGCTTTCGGGATCGCGTCATGTTCCCGATTCGCAACCCGAAAGGTCAAACCATCGGCTTTGGTGGTCGCATCCTTGATCAAGGCGAGCCCAAATATTTAAATTCTCCCGAGACCCCACTCTTTTCTAAAGGCAATACGCTTTACGGACTATTTGAAGCCAGGCAAGCGATTCGTTCACAAGAATATGTGTTGGTATGTGAAGGCTATATGGATGTGGTTGCATTAGCGCAATTAGGATTTCCGAATGCGGTTGCTACATTGGGTACTGCCTGTACCGCGAACCATGTGCGCATGCTATTGCGTCAAACCGATAAAGTAGTGTTCTCGTTTGATGGCGACTCTGCTGGCCAACGTGCCGCTCAGCGTGCGCTTGAAGCTTGCCTGCCGCTCATGTCTGACGATAAAGAAATCCGTTTCTTATTCTT
>CAIMPQ010000154.1 GCA_903843315.1 uncultured beta proteobacterium | reverse complement strand
GGCATTGAATTTAGCATTTTTGCCCCTATATATAGTTTTATGAAAGTTTATAACCTTGCTTGCCCACTAGACCATCGCTTTGAAGGATGGTTCGCCTCAGAAGAGGACTGTCTTGCTCAGCAAGACAAGGGAATGCTTGCCTGTCCCGTTTGCGACAGTACTGATATCACCCGCATGCCATCTGCCCCTCATATTGCGAAGTCTTCATCTACGGAATTAACAGTTTCTAAGGCCGATACTGGCAATTTAAGTGGTGATGTCGTAGCTCTAACCGGTAGTGACCATTCCCATCTTGAGGCACAAGTTCAGGCTGCCTTTTTAAAGGGGATGCGTGAACTCATGGGCAAATCTGAGGATGTCGGCAGTGGATTTGCCGAGGAAGCCAGGAAGATCCACTACAAAGAGTCTCCCGAGCGCAGTATTCGGGGTCAGACGACCCTGGATGAAGCCGAATCCCTCAGGGAAGAGGGTATCGAGGTACTGGCAGTCCCTTTAATGCCAGTCTTCAAAAATACGCTGCAGTAAGCCAATCTTTGCTGGTAATCCTCTACCAGTGGATTATTGGGTTTAGGGCCCTAGAATTTACCGCTCCAAGACCCGGTCAGAGCCATTATTTCAGTCTATAAACGCCCTGAAATTAATGGCTACGTTAAAAAAACAGTATGATAAATACTCATTTCTAACATCCTGTTTCGGCGCTCATCACTATGTCTATCTTCAAAGGCTTTGAAAAACTCAAATTAAAAACCAAACTCATTACTGGTTTCTCCTTTGTAGTTTTATTTACTCTCATCATTGCTGCTACCTCATTCTGGTCTTTTGACCGTTTGATCACCAATACTGAGAATATGTATAACAAGGATCTGTTAGGTGTTTCGTATTTGCGCCAACTGAACCGAGATAACAATATCATTGGTCGTGTAACCAATCGTTATGTTTTATCAATCAATGCAGGTGATGCAGAAGGCGCAAAAAATGCATTAGATACTATTACAAAAACAAAAAAGTCCCAAATGGAGTTGTATGAGAAAGCCAAAGGGACCATTATCCGTCCGGAATTAAAGTCAAAACTGGAGGGTGTACAGGCAGATATTGAAGCCTACTATGCCGCTGTAGATAGGGTGCTAGCGGCAGCACAAGGTTCCTCACCGGCGATATCGGCTTATAAAGTGATTACATCAAAGGACTATCAAGATGCTTTGAGCAAAGTGTCCAACGAGATCAAGGAGATTTCCGAGATAAAGTCCAAAGGGGCTGAAGAGAATTTAGGTAAGGCAGTAGAAATGGCCGCCAGCATCAAAACTACTATGGCTATCATGCTTGGCCTGGCCATTCTCTTTTCTATTGCCATTGTTTATTTAGTGAATAAATCTATCAATGTTCCAATTGAAAGTCTAGCTTCTTCTATTGGCGACTTGGCGGAGGCTAAGTTGGATACCGTTATTCAAAATACTGAATATGTCAATGAAATTGGCACGATGGCAAAAGCCGTTGGTGTTTTGCAGGTGAGCTTGCAAAAAGCTGATGAATTGGCAAGGCTGGATCGCGAAAATAATCTCAAAGCACAAGAAACAACGAAACAAATCGGCGAGATCATTTCTGCGGCAGCAGCTGGAGATTTCACCGCAGAAGTGCCATTGGCAGGTAAGGAAGGTTTCTTCCTCGATATCAGCACACAAGTCAATCGTTTAATCGATACCTCACGTAAAGCATTCCAGGCGATTTCTAAAAACGCTACTGCATTGGCTAGTTCATCTGAAGAGTTAGCTGCTGTCAGTATGCAGATGAGTTCCAACGCAGAAGAAACGGCTGCCCAAGCTAAAGTGGTTTCAGGCGCTGCTGTTGAGGTGAGCTCAAATACTCAGACCGTTGCTGCAGGCGTAGAAGAGATGAGCGCTAGTATTCGTGAAATCTCCATTAATGCAGTGGAAGCTTCTACTGTTGCCAATCAAGCGGTGCAAATTGCTCAAAGAACCAATGCCACAATGGCTAAGTTAGGAGAGAGCAGCACTGAAATCGGCAGCGTATTGAAAGTGATTTCCAGTATTGCTGAACAAACCAATCTATTGGCTCTGAACGCAACAATTGAAGCTGCTCGTGCCGGTGAGTTGGGCAAAGGGTTTGCGGTGGTTGCAAATGAAGTGAAGGAACTGGCTAGACAAACTGCTAAGGCTACCGAAGAAATCAGTGGCAGCATTACTGCCATTCAATCTGATACCAATGGCGCAATGGTTTCGATTGAAGAAATTTCAAACATCATTAATAAGATTAACGATATCTCTAGCTTAATCGCAAGTGCCGTAGAAGAGCAGGCGGCTACTACTGGTGAAATGGGTCGTAGTGTTTCCACTGCAGCTGCAAGTAGCGCCAATATTGCTTCTAACATTGGCACCGTATCTGAGGCAGCTCAAAGTACTACTGAGGGCGCTGCCAATACGCAAGTGGCAGCTTCGGATCTGGCCAAGATTGCTAGCGAACTTCAAGACTTAGTATCTAGATTCAAAGTTTAAGGAATAGACAGGCTTATTGATAGAACATCGGCATAGCAATCTATGAATGATGACGACATTCTAGTTGAGTTCATCGTTGAGGCACGCGAGATTCTGGATCAGCTCGACCTGGATTTTGTTCAATTGGAAATCACGCCTGATGATCAGAAATTAGTTGGCAATATCTTCCGTGCCATGCACACGCTTAAAGGGAGTAGTGGATTTTTTGCCTTCAAGCGCCTTGAAAAGGT
>CAIMPQ010000153.1 GCA_903843315.1 uncultured beta proteobacterium | reverse complement strand
CAATATTTTTATAAATTATTTATTTATTGATATAAATCATATACTTATAAAATTCTCTATCCCAACAGAAATGTCTTGTGATATATTACGAAGAATATTTATAGCCAATCTAATATCTTTGAAACTATGGCCTCTACTCTCACCGAACCCCTAGAAACAGACGGTCGATTACTCCGTGAGAGAGTCTATGAGCAATTGCGCCACGATATCTTGACCTGCGAATTAATGCCGGGGGCAGAGATACGGGAAGCAGAGTTGGCTGCACGCTTTGAAGTCAGTAAATCGCCTGTTCGGGATGCGCTGATTAGCTTAGAGCGCGAAGGTCTCGTCATTACCATCCCAAGACAGGGCTATAGGGTTGCACCAGTATCTATCTCTGACATGTTGGATATGTTTCATCTACGTGCCGCTCTCGAGCGAGCCAATATGGAACGTATCATTCGCCACGCGAGTGATGAGCAACTTGAGGCGCTGGATCAATTCAAGCACTTTAGCGCCTCACAATGGCCAGATGGCTTTGTTAGCTACAACAAAAGTTTTCATCGCCGTTTAGCAGAGCTCGGTGGTAACCCACGCATGCGTGATCAACTGATTGATCTGATTGATCTCATGGAACGTGCAGTCCAAATTAGTGTCAGCAATATGAACCATGGCAAACCAGAAGCCTTGGTAGCAGAACATCGTGAAATCATCGAAGTCATTCAGTCTAGATCTATTAAAACTGCTCAGCGTTTAGCGGAGCAACATGTTCTTGCCGCTGGCAAAAGGGTAAGTAACGCAGTATCTCGCGGCATGATCGTCAACTAATTCAATCTATTAAAAAAAGGATCACAATGTCTACATCTAGCAAGCAAGTACCTATTCGCGGTTTGTTCATTGATGGAAAAGAAGTTCCAGCATCACAATCCGATTTACTTGATGTATTAAACCCGGCAACTGGTGAGCTTCTTGCACAAATTTCACACGCTACTGATGCCGATGTAGACAAGGCTGTAAAGAGCTCTGCTGCTGCCTTTGCTAGCCCCGAGTGGAGTGCCATGTCTAACCGGACAAGAGCTAAGCTTATCAACAAACTTGCTGATGTATTTGAGGCCAATTTAGAAGAAATTTATACCTTAGAAACCGCAAATAATGGTCGCTCATTAAATGAGACCCGCGCCCAAGTTTCTCGTCTGCCCGATTTTTTCCGTTACAACGCAGGCCTAGCTATCGCGCGTCGTGATTCAGTCATTCCTGTTGATGGCAACTATCTCAACTACACGATTCGCACTCCGATTGGCGTAGTCGGAAACTCAACGCCATTTAATCACCCACTCATGATCATGGTGAAGAGCTTGGCACCTTCTCTTGCCTCTGGTTGCACAACAGTAGTTAAGCCCTCTGAATACACCCCATTGACCACTTTACGTTTGGCGCAGCTATTTGTTGATGCTGGCCTGCCTCCTGGAGTGTTTAACGTGATTACTGGTCTTGGGCCTTCAACTGGTAAAGCGCTTGCTGAGCATCCCGGATTAGCTAAGTGGGTTCTCACTGGAGGCACAGAGGCGGGCCGGATTACTGGCGCTCTTGCCGGTAGCAACTTTGCTCACCAAACCCTAGAACTCGGTGGCAAAACACCTGTTCTCGTTTTTGATGACTTTAATGTAGATCAAGCCGTGAATTACGCTGCATTTGGTGCTTTTATTGGTGCAGGTCAAACTTGTATTTGCGGTAGCCGTCAAATTGTTCAAGCAAATATCTATGATGAGTTCGTTGAAAAATTGGCAGCGAAAGCAAAATCCATTCGCATTGGCAACCCAATCGACCCTACAGTTCAACTGGGGCCAGTTGTATCTGCGCGTCAGCAACAACGTGTTCTGAAATACATCGATATTGGACTAAATGAAGATAAAGCACGTTTAGTAGCTGGTGGCAAAGTACCCACAGATCCATCCTTGAAAGATGGTTTTTTCGTTGAACCTACCGTATTTGCTGATGTCACTAGAAAAATGCGCATCTTTCAAGAAGAAGTATTTGGTCCATTTGTGTCTGTTACCAAATTTACAACTGAAGAAGAAGGTTTGGAGTTGGCGAATGATTCTCCGTTCGGACTTGCAGGTGCAATTCGTACGAACGATGTCACCAGAGCGCACCGAGTGGCGGCAAAACTGAAATGTGGAATCGTGTGGATAAATGACCATCATCGTCTAGACCCTGCATCCCCTTGGGGCGGAATTAAAGATTCAGGTATTGGTCGCGAGTGCGGTACAGAATCTTTTGATCAACACTTTGAAACTAAGAGTGTGATGGTCCGTTTAGATGATGCGCCGTTCGACTGGTACAAAGACACTGCTAGCCAGCCTCGTTTGAACTAATCAAAAACCCCTTCCGAAACAAAAGACTGCAAGGACTAAAAAGATATGGCAAGCAAAATATTAAACATTGGCAATCAAAAATTGAGTCTCGAAATATCGGGATCAGGAAAACCCATTGTTTTATTCCACTCTTTGTTAGCGGATAGTAGCTCTTTCGCCCCCCTTGCAGCCGAACTCATCAAAACCCATGAAGTGATTTCTTTAAACTTACCCGGTTTTGGTGACTCTGATTTTGTTGGCGGAGATCTCAACACTATTGCAGACCATATTGCACAAGGCATTGAATCTCTGAAGTTATCAGAAAAGCCTATTTTCTTAGGCAATGGTTATGGTGGCTTCATCGCCCTAATCACCAGCATTCGTCATCCAGAATTAGCTTCACGCTTAGTCTTAGCTGATTGTGGTGCTATGTTCTCTGAACCAGGACGCGCTGCCTTCAAAGGCATGTCGGCAGCAGCCAAAGAAAAAGGGTTGGGAGCAATTGCGGATGTAGCAATGCGACGTTTATTTGCTCCTGAGTTTCAAGAAAAGAATCCTGAACTGGTTGCTGATCGCAAACAGCGTTTCTTAACTCTAGATACTGAGACTTTTCATGGGGCATGTACTGCTCTAGCAGGTCTTGATATCCGTGATCAACTATCTAAGGTTACTCAGCCAGTGTTAGTCATGGTTGGAGAAATGGATGAAGCTACCCCGCCGCCAATGTCTGTTGAGTTACATGCAGGCCTTTCCAATGCAACACTCAATATCTTGCCTGGACTTGCTCATGTACCCCAATTACAAGCGCCAGCAGTCTTTATGAATGCTATTCGCGATTTCATTAACGGCAAGTAATGAACGTTACTCTCTACGGATATTGGCGTTCTTTGGCGACTTACCGCGTCAGGGTGGCACTAAACCTAAAGGGAATTGATTATGAGGAGATCTCCATTAATTTAGCTGCCGGAGAGCAGTTTGGAGAAACGTATGCGGCCCTAAATCCACAACATGTATTACCAGTACTCAATCATGACGGTCGCGATATTACTCAGTCAATGGCCATTCTTGAATATATCGAAGACATCTGGGCATCGCCTAAATTACTTCCAGTCGCTGCATATGAAAAAGCCCAGATTAGAGCGCTCGCATTAGTAACCATTGCCGATACGCATCCTTTGATAGTCCCCAGAGTTCGAAACTTTCTCAATACAGAGTGGAAATTAGATGAAAGCGCACAAACTAAGTGGGCTCAACATTGGTTTACCGTTGGCAATGAAGCCATTGAGAGAATCCTAGTCAAATCAGGAAGAGCCAAAACGTATTCATTTGGTAATGAAGTTAGTCTTGCGGATATTGCATTGGCATCCCATGCAATAGGTTCTGCTTTATTCAAAGTAGATATAAGCAAGACGCCGATATTTGCTAAGATCTTTAGCAACTGCATGCTTTTACCTGCTTTTGCAAATGCGCATCCTTTAAAACAAGAGGGTGCGCCAAAAACTCTTTAATGGCTAGGCTGGCCTCGGAATTTCTTTTGCTGCCCGCCAGAGGCAACCAGATAACATTTCGAAGCGTTTATATGCCAGCCTTGTTGGCATCACTCGCTTGCGTCGAGCGTCACTTTGGGTGATTAACTCAATATAGCCGAGGTGGCATAAGTTTTTAACGCGGACATGAAGGGTTGCCTGCGAACCCAAAGAATGCTGTCTTAATAAGTCGCCCACGAATACTGAGCGCCCTTCGTTGTCATCGAGCATGATGCTATTTAACAGCAGATTTTCTGTTGAATCTAATCCGCGGATATTACTCTTTGGGTTAAATGCTTCAACCAGATTAAGAAACCGTAAATACACATTAGACTTGGTCATCCATTCATACTACTCTTGTATGAGCTCAAAACTTATATATATGTTTAATGCCCAATTAAACGCGGGTGTGCAGTATTCATGCCCAATTAACAACATTTTGAGCTAATTTAAGGGTAAAGCCCCCTCATCTGCCTTGCTTTCAAAATACGCTCACAACCTACAATAAAAGTGGCCGTGCGTAATGTGACTTGATGTCTTTGTGCTACTTCACGGATGCCCTGAAAGGCATCAATCATTAACTTATCAAGACGTTGATTGATTTCTTCTTCGGTCCAGAAGAAGCTTGAAAAATCTTGTACCCACTCGAAGTAACTAACTGTAACGCCACCCGCATTTGCGATGACATCTGGGACTACGACAACTCCCATGTCTTTCAAAATATCATCGGCTTCTGGGGTGGTAGGGCCATTGGCTCCTTCTACCACCAACTTAGCCTTGATATCACCTGCATTAGCACTAGTTATCTGAGACTCTAAGGCCGCCGGAACCAAAATTTCACAAGGTGCCGACCAAAACTGTTCATTCGTTATTACCTCTCCAGGGAAACCTTTTATCTCACGGACTACCGAGATATGTTTAAGCAAGGCCTGAATATCAATACCATTGGGATCATAAAGAGAAACTGAGTGATCTTGGACTGACACAAGCTTTGCGCCTGCCTCACAAAATAATCGAGCTGCTTCTCCACCCACATTCCCAAGACCCTGAACTGCCACTCTTGCCCCGGATAAATCGAGGCCTAAATGTCTATATGCCTCTCGTGCCACAACAAATACACCGCGTCCAGTAGCATCTCTTCTTCCTAGACTGCCCCCAAGAGAAATTGGTTTCCCTGTTACCACCCCAGAAGTGGTGTAACCCTGATTCACACAATAGGTATCCATCATCCAAGCCATGATTTGCTCATTGGTGTTCACATCAGGAGCAGGAATATCTTTTTGAGGACCAATCATCATATTGATCTCACTAGTAAACCGTCGTGTCATGCGCTCTAATTCGCTTTGCGATAACTTCTTGGGATCAACCCGAATGCCGCCTTTGGCCCCGCCGAATGGGACATTCACAACAGCGGTTTTAATAGACATCCAGGCCGATAAAGCCATCACTTCTGAAAGTGTCACATCTGGGTGATAACGTATTCCACCTTTGCCCGGACCACGAGATAAATTATGGTGAACACGGTAGCCCTCATAGTGCGCGATAGTGCCATTATCTAATTCAATAGGCACATCCACAATCAAACTTCTTTTGGGGCGCTTTAAT
>CAIMPQ010000152.1 GCA_903843315.1 uncultured beta proteobacterium | reverse complement strand
CTCACCAGAAGATGCTGCTTTCTTAATGGAAAATGCTGACACCGTCATCATTGTTCCCGGGTATGGTTTGGCAGTTGCACGTGCGCAGCATGCCCTCAAAGAGCTGACTGAAAAGTTGACTCATCATGGTGTCACTGTGAAATATGCAATTCATCCAGTTGCAGGTCGCATGCCTGGTCATATGAACGTTCTTCTTGCGGAAGCGGAAGTCCCTTATGACCAAGTATTTGAGATGGAAGACATCAACAGTGACTTCGGTCAGGCCGATGTCGTTTTAGTACTAGGCGCAAATGACGTGGTGAATCCAGCTGCGCGCACTCCAGGTAGTCCAATCTTTGGTATGCCAATTCTTGAGGCCTTTAAAGCTAAAACTATTATTGTGAACAAGCGTTCAATGGCCGCTGGTTATGCCGGCTTAGACAACGAACTCTTCTATATGGATAAAACCATGATGGTCTTCGGTGATGCGAAGAAGGTAGTTGAAGAGATGGTCAAAGCTGTTAAGTAAGGCTAAAAAATATTGCTCAGTAAAACTTTTAAGCGGTAAAGAATATGAAAGGTCTAACCATGCGGCAAGTGACATGCCTACTAAAGGTCCTAGACATGATTTAAATCGAATTTGACCTTATCAAAAACGCTATCCCAATCACCAATGGCTGGCTGTCTAAATAACTTTACTGATGGGTACCAAGGACTATCGGACCTATCTAAAAGCCATCGCCAATCAGGCACATGAGATAAAAGAACCCACGTCTCTTTTCCCAAAGCTGCGCTTAAATGAGGAATGCTTGTACAACTACTTATAACCAAATCTAGATTCTCAATAAGGGCCGCCGTATCAGCGAAGCTTTCCAATTCCTCCCCATAGAACCTAATATTTCCATAGGCTTCAAAAAATTCTTTGTCACATTCTTTTAATTCTTTTTGCAGACAAATATATTCAAATCCATCAACAGGAAGTGCCTTCACAAAATCTTTAAGCATTAAGCTTCGTTTAGAGTCCAATTTAAAACTAGACATACTGCTCCAAACCAATCCAATTCGTTTAGTTCTCTTTTCCCCCAATTTACTCTTCCACTCGGACACTTTATTAGGAGGTGATGTTAAATAATGGGGATATGCAGGAATTCTGGAAATAGTAGTATTGAACGCCAAAGGAAGACTCAACAGTGGGCATTGATAATCAAAGAATGGCAACTTTGCGCCCTTAACGACTAATTGTGAAACGCCTTCTACATTTTCCATCAAACTTGCAAGAGCCTCAGGCACCTCCAAAATGACATTGGCGCCTAAATCAGAAACTAATTTTGTATATCTACAAAACTGGATGAAATCACCAAGTCCTTGCTCCCCATAGAGCAAAATTGTTTTACCCTGAAGTGGCTCAACTCCAAGCCAAGTGGGTTCATCAAATATACGCTTTCCCCCAATTTCACTAACTATCTTGGAATCCCATCTGCTCTCGTAAATTGGTAAACCATTTTCAAAATTACCTTGCAAAAGCAGGCACAAACTTTTATTCCAATATGCGTCCTGATATTCGGGCCTTAAGCTTAGCGCTTTATCGTGATGAGCAATAGCCTCGTCAAGACGTTTAAGCTCATGTAAAACATTCCCTTTATTGGACCATCCCTCGGCATATTCAGAGTTTAAGCTTAGCGCTTTATCGTGATGAGCAATCGCCTCTTCAAAACGTTTTAGCTCATACAAGACATTGCCCTTATTGGACCAAGCTTCCTCATATTTAGGGTCTATTTTTATTGACTTATCATAAGCATCTAGAGCATTGCTGTACTCTTTAAGATCAAGAAAAACATTCCCTAGATTGCTCAAGGCTAATGCATTCTTTGGCAAGACTTTGAGAGAGTTATTTAAGAACTTAAGAGCATCTGAATATTGCCTCCGCTGGGCAGCAATTACTCCAAGAAGTCTAAGAACATGGGGATTATTGGATTGCAGTCGTAGCGCCTGCTTTAAATACAGCTCTGCTGACTCTAAGTTTAAATTTCTGAGAGATTCAAGCGATTTGTTTAGAAGAAAACCTAATTGTGGATTCATAATTCAATAATATCAGCGGCTTTCGAAAAATATTTCGTCGTTTTTTATTATCTCCGTTGATAACTATTTGCTAAGTTATCCTGCAAGACATAAGCAATTCCATTGGCTACTAAGGATAAGTCTCGCTCTAAGACTCTGCTTTTATAAGACCAACCTGCCGGCATCTTCAGTTGCTGCTCTAGGGTAGACAAGTCTTTAATAGATAAAGTAGGATTTACAATTTGTGAATAAGACTGCATCACGTAAACGTCTCCAGCAGAAGAGGTCAACTCATAAACAGTACTTCCAGATCTATAAATAAAGTTAGTTGTGCGAATAATTTCATTAGGGCTGTATTGCTTGCTGCCTATCAGTTGCTTAAATAAGCCGACTTTTACCACTGCCCGCAAGTTCATTTCAATACCACCAAAAGATTCCTTGACATTATTCACTGTACTTCCGGCTGCCTGAATTTCGTCCATGGTCCAGTACCTTGGGCCATTTAGCAATACAAATGAAGCATCTACAGCTTTGGCAATTGCATCTTTCGATAGAGCCTTCCATTGATCTTCAGGGCATAGATTGAGACCCTGGGTATTGAATACCTTTACCTCCAGCGTAAGCCAATTGCGATTGCCATACAGCACCTCGCAATAACGCTGATTACGGAGATTGGAAACAGACATTGCAAATTCAGGTGGTTTTTGCTGAATGGATTGAGCGTGCGCAGATTCAGCGATGAATACCGTACTCAAAGACAACAAAAGCAACTTGAGAGTGAGTGCTGCTTTTTTGCTCTGCGCCATATCGATACCCGTTCTTTAGTGAAATTGATGCAATCAACTGTACCAAATAAAAAGCGCCCAGTCTTTTGAACTGGGCGCATTTATTTCTACAGCGAGTTAGCTGGTGGGAACAGCCTATTACATCATGCCGCCCATACCACCCATGCCACCCATACCACCCATGTCAGGCATACCGCCGCCGCCAGATTCATCCTTTGGTGCTTCACAGATAGCGCAATCCGTAGTCAACAATAGGCCTGCTACAGAAGCTGCATTTACTAATGCAGTTTTAGTTACTTTAGTAGGGTCGATCACACCTTGAGCCACGAGGTCGCCATATTCACCAGTTGCAGCGTTGTAGCCGTTATTGCCCTTGCTAGCCAATACTGCATTTACAACAACGCTTGCTTCGTCACCAGCATTAGAAACGATGATGCGAAGTGGCTCTTCCATGGCGCGCAATACGATGCTAATACCAGCATCTTGATCAGCGTTATCGCCTTTCAAGCCCTTGATACCTTGCATAGCACGAATTAAGGCTACGCCGCCGCCAGGAACAATACCCTCTTCTACTGCTGCGCGAGTTGCATGCAATGCATCATCAACGCGGGCTTTCTTTTCTTTCATTTCTACTTCAGTGGCAGCGCCAACACGAATCACTGCAACACCGCCTGCCAACTTGGCAACGCGCTCTTGCAATTTCTCTTTGTCATAGTCGCTAGTCGCTTCTTCGATCTGAACGCGAACATTCTTCACGCGAGCTTCGATCGCTTTAGCATCACCAGCACCGTCAATAATGATAGTGTTTTCTTTGCCAATTTCGATACGCTTCGCTTGACCCAAGTGCTCAAGAGTAGTTTTCTCAAGTGTGAGGCCGATTTCTTCAGCGATCACTGTACCGCCAGTCAAAATGGCGATGTCTTCCAACATTGCCTTACGACGATCACCAAAGCCAGGAGCCTTAACAGCGCAAGTCTTGATGATGCCACGGATGTTATTCACAACCAAAGTTGCCAAGGCTTCGCCTTCAACATCTTCTGCAATGATCAACAAAGGACGACCAGATTTCGCTACTTGCTCGAGCACTGGGAGCAAATCACGAATGTTGCTTACTTTCTTATCAAACAAGAGAACGTATGGGCTTTCCAATATGGCAACTTGTTTTTCAGGTTGGTTAATGAAGTAAGGAGAGAGGTAACCACGATCAAACTGCATACCTTCAACTACTTCAAGTTCGTCCTCTAATGACTTGCCATCTTCTACAGTAATAACGCCTTCTTTACCTACTTTTTCCATTGCTTCAGCAATACGCTGACCAATACTGTAGTCACTGTTAGCTGAAATAGAACCAACTTGAGCGATTTCTTTAGTAGTTGTGCAAGGCTTGCTGATTTTCTTGAGTTCTTCGAGAGCAGCCGTCACTGCTTTATCGATACCGCGCTTCAAATCCATTGGGTTGTGGCCTGAAACTACATATTTCATGCCTTCACGTACGATGGATTGAGCCAAAACAGTGGCGGTAGTGGTACCGTCACCAGCGATGTCAGCAGTTTTGGAAGCAACTTCCTTAACCATCTGAGCGCCCATATTTTGAAGCTTATCTTTGAGTTCAATTTCTTTCGCTACGGATACACCATCTTTAGTGATAGTTGGACCGCCAAACGAACGCTCCATTACAACATTGCGACCCTTTGGTCCTAAAGTTGTTTTCACTGCGTTCGCGAGAATGTTTACGCCTTCTACCATCTTGGTACGAGCGCTATCTCCAAATACAACGTCTTTTGCTGCCATGATTGAATTCCTCTCTTAAATACCGAAATTACTTCTGTACAACAGCCATGATGTCTTCTTCGCGCATTACGAGAAGTTCATCGCCATCGACCTTAACCGTTTGACCAGCATATTTGCCAAACAAAACGCGATCGCCTACTTTGACGTCAGGTGCGTTTAATTTACCGCTGTCATCACGTTTACCTGGGCCCACTGCCAAAACTTCGCCTTGATCAGGCTTTTCTGCAGCAGCGTCAGGAATGATGATTCCGGAAGCAGTTTTTGATTCTTGATCTAAACGCTTGATGATTACGCGATCATGTAAGGGACGCAAATTCATCTCTTCTCCTATGTTAGTAAGTGTTAACTATTTAAAAATCTATATAAATCAGTGCTTTACAATCTCAATCCATGAAAAATTGCTTGGAAATACATTTTTAGCACTCTCATGTAGGGAGTGCTGATTATATAGGTCTGATTCCTGAAATTTCAAGAGCAGATCTCCATAAATTCTTTAAGGAATTAACCCTCCATCTATACTATTGATAGGCTGGTAGGTCGATTCCTACAGATAAATCAGCCTTAAGCCCTTACTACTCCAATCCGTCCTGCCTAGACTGGACAGTCACCGATTGGAGAATGCTGATGAGCCCGAAATCCCGGCTGTACACGCTTGTAAAGGCATGGAAGAACAAACCCTTCCAAGAAGTACGCGACGCTTGTGGCGCGCCCTGGCTTGGCCTTAGTAGCCAAGCCCTTGAAGATCACCAATCCTGGTCCAAGCGACAAGCGATTAGTCATGAACCCATTTTTAACTGTAAGGGGACAAAACTGACCGGCTCTTTATTTAGACCATTGCTAAAAACCACGGATGTGCAATTGCTGCGCTTATTTATGGAGGGTTTAGATACGATTGCCTACTGGTATCGCAGTGGCCGTTATATACCCGGCATCTTGCCGATTCCAATGCATGCCGTTTCTTCTAATGGCTATGTTGATGCTCTCAGCGATTTAATTCTCAACTCACGGTTGCCTGTAGGTCTTATTGCTCTAGGCATCAAATTACCACCAGATCCAGAGAGTGCTGCCACTTGCAAAGAGGGCTTATGGCGTTTGCGACGCCTTGGCGTATTACTACATCTTATCGATTTTTCAGGGAGTCCAGAACAATTGCGCTGGATTACGGAAATGCAAATCGAAGGTGTTCATTTTGATATGCGGAAGTTTCGTGATCAAACGCTATCGAGCGATGTACTTTCTCAGATCAGAAATTCACCTTATTCGCCAACCCAAATTTATGCCAGCAATGTATTGCTTATGAAGGACTTAGAAAATGCTACTCATTGGCAGATTGATCATTGCTATGGCGGCTTGATGATGGCACCACTGAGCAGACATCAAATGCTTCAGATCAATGATAGCCGCATTGCTAAAGCCATTTTTTCGCTGCACCCTCATCAACACCTAAACCAAAACGGAGACAAGTAATGAGAAAACGCGTGATGTTGGTAGATGACCATCCGGCAATGCTGATGGCTCTAAAAAGTATGTTGCAAGACCAGTTGTTATTTGAAATAGTAGGCCAAGCTCAGAATGGCGAGGAGTGCCTTAGGTCTATGAAAGAAGTGAATCCCAATATGGTGATATTAGATCTCGATATGCCTAAAACCGATGGCTTTGACGTTATTCGGCGCATTGGGTTAATGCATCCAGAAGTTCGAATGCTTGTTTTATCGAGCATGGACGAGGCAGTTTATGGTGGTAGGGTTCGCTCACTCGGTGGCCACGGCTTTGTTAATAAAACAGCTGGTGCTGATGTGATCTTAGCGGCCTGCGTTGCAATTTCACAAGGGTATAACTTTTTTACTCATGGGAAAAATGGCAATAGCTCATTGAGTGATAACGATAAGCTAGCCTTAATTTCCGATCGTGAGTTGCAGGTGATGAAATACCTCGGCAAAGGCAATACCAACCAACAAATTTCAGACATGCTACACATCAGCAATAAGACCGTAGCCACCTATAAGACCAGAGTCTTTGACAAGCTGGGTATTAATAATATTGCTGACTTGATTTTGTTTTGCCGCATGAACAACATTATCGAGAGTTAAAAATAGCATGCATCGATTCACCATTCGCTCTACATTTTTTATTTGCCTGTTAGCAAGTGGAGCCAATGGCTTAGCCCGCTCAAATTCGCTAAGTCCAGCAGAAATACGATGGATCGATGCCCATCCCATAGTGCGCTTTAGCATCCATGAAAAATATGCCCCTTACCTCCAGAAAGACGCAAACAGTGACTCTGGTATCTTTTATAGCTTCTTAAAACGACTTGGAGAATTTACCCATCAAGAATTCCATCCCAAATGGAGAAAGACTGAACAAGAGGGATTGAAGCAATTGGCCAATGGAGAAGTGGATTTCATCATTGATCCGCCCACATTAACTGATGAGCATCTTCAATACGGGTCCTTATCAGAAGCAATTTTCTGGGGTCATGATGCTGTTCTCACAACCAACTCCAAGAGCAATAAAGCAATCTCACCAGTCAATATTGCTTACTTTGATCGTGGTTTTGAAAATCCCCTAGTCACCGCTCATCCACAAGCCAGTTTCTCAAGCCAATCGGAGAAGCTTATTTTCGATCTCCTGCGAAATGATATAGACGCCTTAGTTCTACCCATTCGGCTAGCTAAACAACTGATCAAGCAACTTGGCAAACATGAGCTCAGAGTGGATGGCTTATATCGTCGTGAGCCATTTGAGTATCGCTGGCTTATTTCTCATGAAGATGCTGCTTTGCACGGTGTATTAAGTAACTTCCTCGATCGCTTAGACCCATTGGCATCGCGCCAACTCTTTGCCTTAGATGATTCCAACCCTGTATCGCAGAGTAATTCGCATTTGAAGATCCTTCCCTGGTTATCAACTTTATCCATATTTCTAGTAGGTAGCTTTTTATTATGGCGTATGCGAAAAAAACAAAGCCTTCATGACCAAGAAGCCGAGAATTTAATTTCTTCCAGAGAGCTTGCGGAAAAAGCCAATGCAGCAAAGTCTAGCTTTTTAGCAACGATGAGCCATGAAATTCGTACGCCGATGAATGCCATCTTAGGTGTGCAAGAATTGCTTCTTACTAGCCATCAATTTCCTGCCAACGAACAATCATTACTTAAGAGTGCGCACGCATCTGCTGAATCCCTATTGGGAATCTTAAATCAAGTGCTTGATCTTTCTAAGATTGAGGCAGGAAAGCTTACTCTAAATACCGAACCTTGTTGCCTTAATACTCTGATTAATGAGATTGACTCAGCATTTTCAACAGTAGCGTGCAAGCAGAATCTCATCCTCCATACCTCTAAAGATCCGCGCATTGCATCGGTACTTATGATTGATGCACTTCGACTGCGACAAATCTTACAGAATCTAATCAGTAATGCGATTAAATTTACCGAACAAGGAGAAATTTATTTCTCCATAAGTGTATTGGCTGATGATCATGCGGGTCAGCTGATTGAGTTTCGAGTAATTGATACGGGAATTGGAATGGGTGAGGAAGAACTTGAGATTGCACTCCAAGCTTTTGAGCAAGTGCCCGGTAGAAGTACCCAACAAAAGGGTACTGGTCTTGGGCTTACCATCACAAATCATTTGGTGACCTCTATGGATAGCCAGCTCTACTTTGAGAGCGCACTAGGTTTTGGAAGTAATATACATTTCTGCGTCGCCTTTCCACGTACTAACATCGCCCCCTCTAAAATTGGAATTGCCGATAATCAACTGACATCTTCTCGCAAACGGATATCTCTACAAGCTCAAAATAAGGGTCATCCCTTGAAAGCGCTAGTAGTAGAAGATCATCCTGCCAGTCGTCAAATTATTACCCTACAACTACAGGTCTTAGGCATTGAAGTTTCCGTATGCGATAACGCAAATACCGCTCTTCAGTTAATTAAAACGACCCACTTTGACCTTTTAATAACCGATCAATCTATCCCGGGTATGCAAGGCTCAGATCTTGCCAAACAAGTGCGTTCAATGGGTCACCACAAACTCATCATTATCGGCATTACCGCAGATATCTATGCCATAGAATCACGTCATGAATTTCTAGCAGCTGGCATGAATGGCGTTCTCATCAAGCCTTTAAGTCTCTTTACCATTGAGAAAGAACTCTCTCGTTATTTCACTGTCGAGGATGAGGATGGAGTTCAAGGGGAAGAATACACATTCGATGTCTTCTCAAATTTATTACGCCAAAATCCAAAACAGATTCTTGTCATACTTGATGAAATTAAACGCGTCCATGATGATTCGCTCGAAATACTAAAAACAGGGTCTGTAGATGAAGCCACTTTAATGGGCATTCTGCACAAGATCAAAGGGGGTGCCCAGCTCCTTAGCGCTAAACGCTTTATTGAAAGCTGCGAATCTTTAGAAAAAGCAGGGGCTTTGTCAGACCGCGTTCCCCTGTGCATTCACTTACTAGAAGAACAAAACCAGAACATTAAACGCTACCGGTCTAAGCAGGCTATTTCTGAATAAGGTTTGTCTTCTGCTTACGTGGGTTTATTCTATTAGGAATGCGATCCCTTTTAAAGCGCCTACTCACCCCTTTTTTAACAATCCTCTGGATTGCGGTGAGTCTTCTTGCCACTACCGTAAAGGCTGAAGATACTCCCTTAGCACTACCTTCCGCAGTCACTAGCAGCTTAGAGCGAAATCAAATCCCCAAAGATGCAGTGAGTATCTCCGTTATGGAAATAGAGCCAGGACGCCCTGGCAAACATCTGGCGAAGAATATTTTGGATTGGCACGCTAACGAAGCAATGAACCCTGCTTCCACTATGAAATTACTGACTACTCTTGCTGGGTTAGATGTTCTAGGCCCCCAATATCGTTGGCGCACCAATATCTATACCGATGGCGTGATCCGACAAGGTACGCTCAAAGGAAATATCTATTTACAAGGTACAGGTGATCCTAAACTAATCCCAGAAGAATTGGCCAAGCTTATGAAGGCGCTGCAAGGTCTTGGTATTCAGAAAATTGATGGCAATCTCTTTTTTGATCGGAGCGCCTATGCCTCTAGCGTAATGGAACATAACACCATCGACGGCGAATCACTAAGGGCTTACAACGTTCCGCCCGATCCCTTACTTTATGCTTTTAGAACACTCTCATTTCAGATAGGCAAGTCACGCACAGCAGATTTCATTGATATCAGTTACACGCCAGCCCTATCGCAACTCAAGATTAACAACCAAATGCAACTGGTCGATAGGCCCTGTGACAATTGGAAAAGTAATATTCGCTTCAATTTAGATCCTGAGAGTAGTACCAATACTGACCAATTGCTCATTGCCCAGTTCTCTGGCGCCTTTCCAAGCGCCTGTAAAGGTGTGAGCTACAACGTTGTTGCGCTCGATGCAAATACCTTTTTGACACAAGGATTTACTGCTGCTTGGGAATTAGCTGGCGGCTCATGGACGCAATTACCCGTAGGAAAAAATGGAGTTGTACCGCTAGCTGCACGCTTATTACTTCAATTTGAAGGCATCAACCTTGCTGATGACGTACAAGATATTAATAAGTACTCCAACAATGTGATGGCGCGCCAACTTCTACTCACTCTGGCATTAGAAAAAATGGGGAAGCCAGCGACAACAGTAAATGGCGAACTTGTCATCCAGAGTTGGCTAAAACAAAATGGGATGAATTTTCCGGGTTTGGTAATTGAAAATGGTTCTGGCTTATCACGCAATGAAGCCATCTCAGCGGGACAAATGAATCAACTTCTATTTACTGCTCGTAATCTTCCAGTAGGTGATATCTTTTATAACAGCCTTCCGATTGCAGGTACCGATGGCACTATGCGAAATCGTTTAATGACTCAACTACGCAAATTTTTGCATCTCAAGAAAAAACCAGAGGCCAGAATCAAAACTGGTTCACTGGCAGATGTACGTGCAATTTCTGGCTATGTGCTGAGTAAATCTGGAAAACTCTACGCAGTAACGTCGTTCATAAACCACCCGAATGCCTGGAGAGGCCTAGAGGCGCACGATCAATTGCTAGCGTGGCTACTTGAAGATGGACCAGAGCCAAAACACGCGCGCTGAAGCCGATCTCTGACGCCATCCCATTCTTCGCCAGCAGGTGGCTCTGGAAACAGTATTAAGTCCCAACCTTGTTGATCTAAGTCTCGCAAAGAACGATATAAGCGACTCGCAAAAGTTGTACTGTTACTAGGAACTTCCACCTCTTCGAAATGCGCAGATGGATGACCGTCCTCACCTAAGGAAGACTCCGAATCCCAGACTGCAACAGCAACCCGTGACTTGATATCGGGGAACTCACTCAAAGCATCCAAGACTCGGCCAGGAGCATATAAACGCAATGGTGTAGTTGGAGCATAGTGCGCGCGCAGACTTCCAGCTACTCTTGGCAGACCTTCGATGAGATTTTTGTCTTTTGCTTCACCTGGCTGATAAACCGTAATCCCGGTCTTAGCCAAAATGTCTTTGGGGGTAATCACACCAGGGCGCAACAAAGTAGCGCAATCTCCTGAAGAGAGGTCAATGATGGTGGATTCGATGCCTACCTCACAATCACCACCATCTAACACCATCAAATCCAACATACCTTCAAATTCATTCCGTACGTCCGCAGCACTTGTTGGTGATACTTTGCCAAAACGGTTGGCGGATGGCGCTACTACACCACCCTTAAATTTGCGCAGCAACTCTTGTGCAACAGGATGTGCAGGCGCTCGAATGGCGACCGTATCTTGACCGCCAGTCAATTCATTTAGAACACTCTTCTCCTTTTTGAAAACCAAGGTTAAGGGCCCAGGCCAAAATGCATTCATCAACTTCAGAGCATCCTCAGATAAATCTCTTACCCATGGGGTAAGCAAAGGAACCCAATCAATTTGCGCTTGATCAAACTTATCGGGGGCAGCCAAATGCACAATTAATGGATGATTTGAGGGGCGCCCTTTTGCAGTGAAAATCTTCTTGATGGCTTCAGCATTTTTAGCGTCTGCTCCTAAGCCATAAACTGTCTCTGTTGGAAAGGCGACCAAGCCACCATCACGCAAGGTTTCCACCGCTTCATTAATCACTGCTGATGTTTGCAGTGGCGTATTATCTCTAGACATTTTAGGGCTCTATGCCTAATTCTGTAGCAACAGCAGCGCAGTTTTGTCGAGCTTCATTTAAGGCCTCGCCCAGGCAATTGATGTGACCCATCTTTCGACCCATACGGGGCTCCGACTTGCCGTAGAGATGTAACTTGGCATCCGGATGCGCCAGCACTGTATTCCAAGCAGGCTCTTTAGCTAGATCTTCACTACCCTCAAACCAGAGATCACCCAGTAAATTCAGCATCGATACTGGCGCTAGCTGACGAGTATCTCCCAAAGGCAAGCGAGCCATTGCCCTAACCTGCTGTTCAAACTGGCTGCTCACACAAGCATCCATCGTGTAGTGGCCAGAATTATGCGGACGTGGTGCAATTTCATTGGCAACGATATCGCCATTTTTGAGAATGAAGAACTCAATGCAAAGTACGCCGACATAATCAATCTTCCGAATGAGCGCCTTTGCTGCATCAATAATTTTCTTCTCTTGCGCAGGCTTCAATGAAGGTGCAGGCACTGTAGTG